>RZYD01000072.1 GCA_009930445.1 Bacteroidia bacterium
CTGGGGGGCACTTCCCACACCCTGCTGCCCGACATGATTGAAATCGGCAGTTTTATTGGCCTGGCCGCCATGACCCGATCAGAACTCACCATTAAAAATGCGCATTGTGATCATCTGGGTATCATTCCCGAAATTTTCCGAAAACTGGGCATTTCAATCCTCCAACAAAACGACGACCTGTACATTCCTGCCAAAGAAGAATATATTGTGGAGAATTTTCTCGACGGATCCATTCTTACCATTGCTGATGCCCCATGGCCAGGTTTCACTCCTGACCTCATCAGCATTGCTCTTGTGGCAGCTATCCAGTCCCGGGGCAGTGTGCTGCTCCACCAAAAAATGTTTGAAAGCAGGCTCTTTTTTGTGGATAAACTAATCGACATGGGTGCACAGATTATTCTCTGTGACCCACACCGCGCCACAGTGATAGGGCTTAACCACCAGCATAAGCTCAAAGGCATTGAAATGACCTCTCCGGATATCCGGGCCGGAGTAGCGCTGCTCATCGCGGCACTCTCAGCAAAAGGCACCAGCATTATCAACAATATTGAACAAATCGACAGAGGCTACCAAAACATTGATGTGCGACTTCGCACCCTGAATGCCGACATTACAAGAATCCAATAATCGATAGCGAAGTAAACATTTTAGGCTTTAGCGTGTTTAATTCAAAACCAATCTATCTTTTACTTAAAAATAATTACTATGGAAAATTCAGTTCAAATGCTAAAAGACCTGTTTGTTCAATATGGTCTAAAAGTTATCGGAGCTATTGTGGTTCTGATTATTGGTTTATGGATTATTAAAGCCATAACCAAAGGATTAAGAAAGACCTTCGACCGTCGGAATATGGATGTGTCATTGCGGCCTTTCCTAACCGGATTGATTAGCGCATTACTGAAAGTAATGCTGATAATCAGTGTCATCAGTATGCTTGGCATTCAAATGACCTCGTTCATTGCCATTCTGGGTGCGGTTGGTCTTGCCGTAGGTATGGCCTTATCCGGAACCCTTCAGAACTTCGCCGGCGGCGTAATGATCCTACTTTTTAAACCCTTTAAAGTAGGCGATTATATCACGGCTCAGGGGTATGATGGAACGGTGAAGGAAATACAGATATTCAACACTATTCTTAACACGGTCGATAACAAAATTGTCATTATCCCGAACGGTGGATTATCAACGAGCTCTATGATCAATTACAGTAAAGAACCTCAAAGAAGAGTTGATCTTTCGTTTGGCATTGGATATGCTGACGATATAGACAAAGCACGGGAAATCATTTTGGATGTAGCGGCAAAACACGGAAAAATCCTTACCGACCCCGAACCCTTTGCTAAAGTGGTTTCATTAGGTGACAGTAGTGTAAATTTCGCGGTAAGGTTGTGGGTAGAATCAGCTGATTACTGGGATGTGTTTTTCTATATGAATGAAAATGTAAAAAAAGCGTTTGATGCCAACGGAATCTCTATTCCTTTCCCACAATCCGACGTTCATATCTATAATAAATAAGCACACGCTATCACTATGAGAAATATACTATTACTTTTTCTGATCCTCAGCGGAATTTCAGTCCTGGCCCAGGAAGCGCAAGAAAGCCCGTGGAAAAAGAGTGCCGATATATCCCTGACTTTCTCGCAAGTAGCGCTGACAAACTGGGCTGCCGGTGGCAATGGATCAGTGGCGCTGAATACTTTCGGTAATTTCGGGCTGCATTATAAAGAAGGAAACAGCGACTGGGAGAACAAACTGGAACTCGCCTATGGATTGATAAAACCAGAAAATGAGATCCTTAAAAAAAGCGATGACAGAATCTATTTTGAATCGAAATACGGAGTTAAAGCGACCGAAAAACTGGATTACACCACACTATTAAGTTTCAGAACACAGTTTGTGGAAGGCTATAACTATCCGGAAGGCGAAGAAAAAGTGTATTTGTCGAACGTATTGGCACCAGCCTACCTCAACCTTAGCGTAGGGATTAACTGGAAGCCGGCAGAATTTTTATCGGTTTTTCTCAGCCCTGCCAGTGCCCGCTATTTGTTGGTTAACGACCAGATACTAGCCAATCAGGGTGCTTTTGGTGTCGAACCCGGGGAAAAATCAAAATTTGAGTTCGGCGGTCTGGCAAAACTCAATTTCAAAAAGGATATTTTTGAAAATGTGAACCTGGCCACTAACCTCGAGTTGTTTTCCAATTACTTCGATAAACCACAAAACATTGATATCCTTTGGGATGTGATGGTATTCCTGAAAATCAACAGCTTTCTTTCAGCCAACATTACCACGAATCTGATCTATGACGATAATATCATGATAACAGATACGGAAGGAAATACAGGCCCCAGAGTACAATTCAAGGAAATTGCAGGCGTTGGTTTTTCCTATAAATTTTAAACGATGACACAAATCGGAATTATTTCCGATACCCATGGATTCCTGCATCCCGGCATCTCAGAACAACTCGCTGCCTGCGACGAAATCTGGCACGCCGGGGATGCAGGTTCTTTTACCCTCCTGCGCAATCTGCAAAGCCTTGCTCCGTTAAAAGCCGTGTACGGAAATATCGACGACTATCAGGTACGTCGGGAGCTACCCGAATTCAGCTATTTTGAATCCGAGGGATTTCGTCTGTTTATGACACATATCGGAGGATACCCGGGAAAATATGCCCCGGGAATTCCCTATCGGTTAAAAGAAAATAAGCCCGATATAATGGTTGCCGGGCATAGCCATATTCTGAAGATTATTTACGATAAGAAATATAATCTGCTGTTTATTAATCCGGGTGCAGCAGGAAAGACCGGAATCCATAAGCTGATAACCATGGTAAAATTAACACTCGACAATCATGCGGTTAAGGACTTGAATATTATTGAGTACCCCCGATAAAGCCGTTAACGGATACGATCCATGGAACGGATAATCCGCTCATCCTTCATTACTCCCCGTTGTGCCAGAATAATAAACACCAATGCGGCCAAGGGGAAAAACATCCCTTTAGGAGAAAGGTAATCCGCCTGAACCCCTACCCTTCCTTCAATCGTTGGAATGTAATAAAAAAAGACAAGGATCAGAAAAACAATCAGTAAAGCCAATGAAAAACGAATTAAAACCAACTGCTTTCGACGGTATTTAAATAAAATCAACGCCACGACAGGAAGGATAATCAATACGAGTGTAAATGCCAGCAATGGCCAGGTAAAATACACTGAAAAAGGAGAAGTAGCCTCCACCGAAATGTCACCAAACATGGTAATTGACAGGCGATAGGAAATATCGCCCCAGAAATCAGCAATCGGAAAGAAAAAGAGCATCAACATCATTACCGATGCCACAAAAAGGTATAAACTCTGAATACGTTGTATCATTGTGAATTATTTTTGGCAAAGATAAGGACGCCAAACCTGAAAAACACAACATTTTTAAATTTTATGTGTTATATGTTTGGTAGTTTAAAAAAAAATAAGACCTTTGCAGGGTTAAGAGATATATAATCAATAGAATATACGATCTTATCCAAAGGTTACATCTTAATTCAAATCATTTGTTACGGTCGGGTAACAGTTCATTTTTATTTACATACACAACATATAACAGCAAAATTGCCAACATTAAAATATCATTATGTACGATATTCTAGAATTAAACAGTAAACTCGTATCTGAGCTTAAAGTAATTGCTAAAGAGTTTGATATGACAGGCATTGAAGGCCTGAAAAAACAAGAATTGATTTACAAAATTCTTGACCACCAGGCACTTAATCCAAAAATAAACAAACAGGAAAAAGCAACCGGTAAACAACCCGTGCAAAGGGATTCCACTGCACTAAATGCCGAATCCAAGGGGAAAAATAATAAAACCAATCGGAGAGGTCGGCCGAAAAAGACAGAAATGCCGGCACCTGCAGCCCCAGAAACAGCAGCCAAAGAAGCTGCACCGCTGAGCCAGGAAAAAAGCTCAACGGGTCCAAAAGAGCAGCCGAAGGAACAAAAATCAACCAATTACCGCGCTAAAAAACCCAGAAAACGGCTTTCTGACCCTGTGGCCTCCTCCCGCCTGTCACGTACCGACGACACCAAAGAAATCGATAAACCGACAGGTGAAGCCATCGTCGAAAAACCGGCAGTAACCGCACCCACGAGTAAAATACCACAAACAGAAATCCAAAACAAACGGGTCGATTCTCCGGTACAAAAAACCAAAGACTACGAACCTATTGAAAAGTCAGAACCCAGGCCGGAAAGAATTCCCAGAAAAGAGTACCCTACCCAGCCCAACAGAGAAAACAGGAAAATACAGGAATCAAAAGAATCGAACGAACCTACCAGAGATTCCCAGGACGAACAGCCTAAAGAAAATAAAAACGACAAAAAAGAAGAAAAGAAAAAAGAAGCTTTCTCTTTCGATTTTGATAGCATTGTTTTAAGTGAAGGTGTGCTGGAAATCATGCCTGACGGATACGGCTTCCTGCGCTCAAGCGATTATAACTACTTAAACTCACCCGACGATATCTACGTATCCCAGTCACAGATCAAACTCTTCGGGCTAAAAACCGGAGATACAGTGCAGGGAAGCATCCGCCCTCCAAAAGAAGGAGAAAAATACTTCCCGCTTATTAAAGTGGAGAAAATTAACGGAAAATCACCGGAAGAGGTACGCGACCGGATACCCTTCGATTTTCTGACACCCCTCTTCCCGGAAGAAAAATTCAACCTCGCTAATCATCCGCAGGCCACACTCAGCTCGCGTGTTATCGATTTGTTTACACCCATTGGGAAAGGACAACGCGGACTTATCGTAGCGCAACCCAAAACAGGAAAAACCATGCTTCTCAAAGAGATTGCCAATGCTATCGCACACAATCATCCGGAAGCCTATCTGATTATACTACTGATTGACGAACGCCCTGAAGAGGTAACGGATATGGCGCGCAGCGTGAAAGCCGAAGTCATCTCCTCTACATTTGACGAACCGGCCGACAGGCATGTAAAAATCGCCAATATCGTACTCGAAAAAGCCAAACGAATGGTAGAATGTGGCCACGATGTGGTGATTCTGCTCGACTCCATTACGCGCCTGGCACGCGCCTATAACACCGTATCACCTGCTTCAGGAAAAGTACTCTCCGGTGGGGTGGAAGCCAATGCCTTACAAAAGCCCAAACGCTTCTTCGGCGCAGCCCGAAAAATTGAAAAAGGAGGCTCACTTACTATCCTGGCAACCGCACTCATCGACACAGGATCGAAAATGGATGAAGTGATCTTTGAAGAATTTAAAGGCACCGGAAATATGGAGTTACAACTCGACCGTAAACTTTCGAACAAACGAATTTACCCTGCAGTTGATCTGGTTGCTTCTTCCACACGCCGCGACGACCTGCTGGTAAGCAAAGAAATGCTGCAACGAATCTGGATTCTGAGAAACCATCTGGCAGATATGAACTCCCTCGAAGCCATGGAATTTATTAAAGACAGAATGAAATTCACTAACTCTAACGAGGAATTTCTGGTCTCTATGAATGGATAAGCGAGGAAACAATTCCTCCAAAATCGCCCGAACTCATTAAAAGAAGCACGCATTTTCCGTGCTTCTTTTTTGCAATATAAGGAGCAATTTGAGCTGCATCATCAACCACCTCCACCCCATCGCCAAAGGCACTTTTTACCTGCGAAATGGTCAAAGGTGCAAGACGTTTCAGCGCCAGAACGTGTGGGTTAAAATAAACCAGTGCACGATCTGCCGGGTGCATTGAATCCTTATAAAAAAGCAGAAAGCCGGCACTTAAGCTACTAAAAGTATGGAGTTCAAAAACAGCGATAAGATGATGCGTTGGATACTGCTCGCGTACTGCAGCCACAGTAGCGCGAACCTTTGAAGGCGCGTGGGCAAAATCACGAAATACGACCATGTCATCATCCTCGCGGATTTTCTCCAGCCGGTTGGAGGCCCCAGAAAAAGAGGCCATGTTCCGATAAAACTCCTGTCGCGATAAACCCAACTGCATGCACACCAATGCAGCACCATTCAAATTCAACATATTATGTTTTCCAAACACCTGCATAGGAAAATTTTTACCCATATAATGGATTTCGGTACCGCTTCCTGCTACCGAATAATCTGGTGTCAAATAGGGAATTTTTATAATACTTGTAGTATCGTTTCTCACAATTTTCGCCACAACCGCATCCTCCTCACAATAGATCAACGTCCCTCTTGAATCGATTGTTTTGATAAACGTTGTGAACTGCGATTTATAATTTTCCCAGGTGGGAAATACATTTTTATGATCCCACTCAATGCCACTGATAAGTGCCACTTGGGGTTTGTAAACATGGAACTTGGGTCGGCGATCCAACGCAGAGGTAAGGTATTCATCCCCTTCGATTACCACTACCTGTGCCTTGTCGGTGAGTTTAACCGTTAGCTCAAATCCCTCCAGCTGAGCTCCCACAAGGTAATCGCAATTCACACCCGAAACCTGCAAAGCATGGATAACCATGGAAGTAATGGTGGTTTTACCATGGCTCCCACCAATCACCACCCGGGTTTTATCTTTGGTTTGTGTATACACAAACTCCGGAAACGAATAAATCTTTATTCCCAAAGCTTTAGCGGTAATTAACTCCGGATTATCCTCCCGGGCATGCATTCCCAGAATCACAGCATCCAGATCAGAAACAATTTTTTCAGGGTGCCAGCCAAAGGCTTCAGGCAATAACCCGTTCGATTCCAGCCGTGACTTTGAAGGATCAAAGATCTCATCATCAGAACCTGTAACCTGATATCCTTTATTTTTCAAAGCAATAGCCAGATTGTGCATTACCGCACCGCCAATAGCAATAAAGTGAATTCGCATAGTGATTGTTTGTTTTGAACAAACTTACGTAATTTTGAGTTTTCTTTGATAAAATAATCGAATGGAACTGATACCTCTGGTTACCGAAGAGTGGAAAATGGACGCCGGCCCTTGTTTTGGCGTAATCCCAAAATCATTATGGTCAAAGGTTTATCCCGAAGCCGGGAATAATCTCTTAAATATATGCAACAGGTTGTTAGTGGTTAAAACAGAAAACCGCGTGGTGCTTATCGATACCGGATACGGCGACAAGCAGAGCGGGAAATACTACCAATATAAATATATTTATAAGCAAAAAGAGATCACCAAAGCGCTAAAAGAGGTAGGTATAGGAGCCGATGAAATCACTGATGTGCTTCTTACTCATCTCCACGATGACCATGTGGGCGGAGCCACAAAACGGGAAGGAGAAAAAGTAACAGAAGTATTTCCAAAAGCCCGCTACTGGGTGAGCAAGTCTCAGTGGAATTGGGCGCACCATCCCAACAAACGCGAGCGTGCAGCCTACTTCCCCGACAACCATAAACGGCTGAAAGAAAGCGGCAGAATTACCTTTATTGAGGAAGAAGGAGAGCATCTTCCCGGTATCCAATTCCGCATATACGATGGCCATACCCGGGGACAGCTTATTCCGGAAATAGGGTATAACGACAAAAAAATTGTGTATATGGCCGATTTTATCCCCTCTTCGGCACATATTCCGTTGGTATTTATCGCCGCAGTGGATGTGGAACCCCTGAAAGTACTGAAAGAGAAAGAGGCCTACCTTAAAGAGGCGGCTAAGAGTAAACATATCCTTTTTTTCGGGCATGATCACTACTTCGAAGCCTGTACCGTGGAAGAGACCGAAAAGGGATTTGTGGTGAAGGAACGGGGAACGCTGCAGGAGATGGTGGGACAGCAGGCAATTTCTCAGGGTTCTGGGGTTTGATGGGATCTCTGCATTGCAACACGATTTCGTAGGGCAAACACCGGGCTGACGACAAATCCACGACAGGGTTATCGCGAGGGTAGTTGCAGGGCAGGAAACAGGTAAAAATTCAGAAAAATTTTATAACCTCGCTGGTCAGAATGAGTAGGAAAACAAGTTATATCGAAACGATAAAGTGAACTGCGGCAGCCCGGCGTAACAGCAGGCGATTGATGGCGGGAGAGGCAGAACGATTTCAGAAGCTACTGCCACGACCAGCCAGCAACGCCCGGTGGAATGACGGGCAAAAGCGGATAGCCCGTTTCGCCCTGATTATTCAATCACTTCAAAGCGCATCTTTTCATTTGCAGGGAGAAAAGCCCTGTTCAACGGATCATAATGGTAATAGGCATCGGGGCGTTGGCCTTCCGGCATCCTGACATGGATATAATGGTTCATGAAATAATCGTAGATAAAACTGGAGAAACGAAAGCCCAACACATCGCTAAAGGCGTAAACATCGTTGGGTTCGAGAAGGTCGCGAGTCATTTTGTATTTCACCTCCCCGGTGAAGGGATAAGTACGACAGGAGCTGGAAAAAGCATCCGTAATTACATCGGTACCAAAAAGTAACAAGGAATTAAGGGTGTCTTTCACATTTTTTATATCTATCCATGCATTCAACGCCATAGCATTTAAATAAATATCATCCGGAACCAGATTCGGGTTATCACAGATTTCAGATTCATTCACCGGCTCATAGTACTCTTCCAGCTGTAACTGACCGATGGAAAGGATATAGGCGGGCTTATCGGTTACAGCAAAAAAGGCCTCTTTATACGCGGGAGTAAAAACCTGAAGATTGGTTTCGGCGAGATGCTGAACAAAGGTGTTATAGAATCCATCCACTACGCGGGAGTCACTGATATACTTCAGCAGAGCTGAATGTTCTCTAAGCTGCATTACTTGTTGCTCCGGAGTGAGGGTGTCGTAGCCTTCAATCTCAAAGGTTTTATTATTTTGCTTCAAGAGCTGACCGGGTGGAAGGACAAGAATTGCGACGGGCGCTTCAAGGTCCATAAAATCAGCGGCGAGCATCCGCTCAGTGGAGCAGGAGGAGGTAAAAATTGAAAAAAGAAGGATTGCGGGAATTATTAGGTTTTTAACCATAATACGATGTTTTTGATCAAACGTCGGATCACATCAAATATTATTCCAGTTTGGTGTTTGCCGACTACTTATTTTTCTCAAGGAGTTGCTCACCAAAGGAGCGACCATAACTGATACAGCGTTGTATGTCGTCGTTCATAGGGGTGAACTTCACGAAGACACCTGCATCAAAGTAATCCAGCTTCAGAAGGCGGAGATTGGATTCGATCATCTTGCTATTCTCACCACTCCATCCATAGGAGCCAAACGAACCGGCAAGTTTTCCTTTATCACGCAACGGGTTAATCAGTGCAAAAAGGCGATAAACGGGAAGCAGAATGTTCTGGTTTATCACAGGAGATCCAACAATCAGGGCATTACAACGGGTCA
>RZYD01000523.1 GCA_009930445.1 Bacteroidia bacterium
GGCTCTGAGTTTCCTCCAAAAGGAGTAAACTCAAGTACCTCTATAAATGCTTTTGCGTGATCAGTTTTAAGAAAGAAATCAATTCTACGATCAAAAACCTTAGCCATTTCTGTGGCATTAATCATTAAATTTTTGTCGTTTGTATCAACAGAGAACTGGATCTCATTGTCATTGTAAGAGTAAGTAATCGTTTTCATAATACAATTATTTAATTAAACAATTGTATGTCAATGAGTAATGAAGAGACACATTAACATACGAAATAATTTTCAAAGATGCAATGGTAAATGAAGATTGTACAGGCTAAAATCATATCCGGGTTCATTTTTGTTTTTTTAGGCTCATGTCAGGGAACCCGTTGGAATGTTCCCTGATATGAACCCAATTACTTCATCTTATGGAAAGACGTGAACACAATATTACTTTATATATAAGGCTGAATGCAAATTTTAAGGCAACCATCTATTAACATTGAATGGTTAATTAGTAGTCAGATCCACCTTCTCCTGTAAGAAAGTCAGCTGCTTTGGCGTGAGATACTTCTGTTTTTTCCGGTACCCGATTTTAACCAGGTCGTCCAGGTATTTTTCATTCAGCCAGTGCGCCAAAGTACTGCGTGAAATACCCAGTAGATCTGCAACTTCATTCTTATACAAGCATTGTTTAAATCTCATTAAACCTGAGGTATTATTTCATAATAATGTGGATTTTCCAAAGCCCTGGCATTTACATGTTCCTGGGCTTTTAACATTAAATCAAAGTCCTTTAATACCTCTTTTCGCTTGCTGATATTATCTTTTGTGCGAAACAGCACTATATCACTGGCAAAGGTGAACAGCTTTGGCGGTACCTCGGTGAATCCATGACCCACAGCCACAATATCAATCATCTTTTGCCGGCGACGGATTATAAGGTTGTGCAGATCCATTCCGGTACTGGCTGTTAAATATGCCCGGCAATCATCCAGAACCAGTAAACCGTTCCGGTAATGCTCACCGATCACTTCCAGTACGCCGTCCTGGTATATTAATCGCCTGGCACCTTTATAGGTTGCAATGTGGTGTTTGTGCTTATGATGAACATCCGGCAAAGTGCGCCATTCAATATCATCAGGAGTAACAATAAGCCCCCGGCCTGCAGGTTTTCTTAACTCTGCGGCCAGGAGCTCTTTTACCAGCGTTGTTTTGCCGGTACCATTATACCCCAACACAATGATCAACCTTGTTTCCCTCGCTTCCCTTGCTTCTGTTTTCATCCTTATTTCTTAGATCCGAACAAACCGGATTTTTTATCTTCATTGTTTCCCTTTTTATCCTGCTCAATATCCGTTTTTGTTTTCTGTAGGTTCTCGATCTGTTCCTGCAAATCTTGTAACTGTCGAACCATCGCATCCTGTTTTTCTTCCAGTATATTCATCCGGCGATCACTAAAGGCCGATTTAACCTTTGGGGCATAAATAGCCAGGTTAAGCAATGCAAGGTTAAGCCAGGGCGGTATTACATTATGTTCACCTAAAACTTGAGCCCATGCATCGGTAAGATCTTCAATCTCATTTTTGGTTGCTTTGTACTTCTGGTTTGTGGCCTCCTTTGCAATCAGGCAGGAACCGGTGGCCAGGGTATTATCAATAGCCTTTGCTGTAACCGAAGCCACATAAAGAGCAGATTCGTGTTTACGCCGCAGCTCTTCCGCGGTAAGCTCCATAATTTCATCATTACCTGCAGGGTAATCCGGATCATCATAAATTGAATTATCAAAGGGTTTTGCAGCATCCGGTTTAGGCATGTAATCCTGCTTATCAGTATTAAGCTGATTAATCAGCTGATCAAGGTTCATAAAATCACCTTCCTGTGGCTGTCCGCCTGGTAAATTATTGCTCATTTTCATTCAGTAATTTGTTTACAAATGATTCAATCGG
>RZYD01000524.1 GCA_009930445.1 Bacteroidia bacterium
GGTAGTGTCAAATGATTTATGAGAAAACCGAGTCAAAAAAGAGGCTCAAACGAGCCTTGAAAACTGTAGATATTGATAGCGAATAGCTCTCCGAGGGCTTAGGGCACTGCCCTAAGTACCCGCAAGGGACCAGTCCCTTGACCCGATACGGGCTTTGCCCGAACCCATCCTCGCCGGAAGGCAGGAAAAGGGCGCAGTTGCCCCTTTTCTGCTAGAACAGGATAATCCGTGAACCTTATGTCAAGAAACTTTCGCGGCATATCCTCGTGCGGTGCACTGTGGTATTCCACGGTTTTCTTGACAACGGTTCCGCACCCTTTAGGCAGTTGCTTGATTTTGCATATTTAGAATTGTCTGCTGGCCAAGGAAGATAAGGAGCTGCCATTTACCTGGCATATTCCCGGCACCTTTAAGCAGTTCAACATCATTAAGAATCTTATAGTTGTTGTGTTTGTGAGGACGGAGAAAGTTGTAATAAGCTACCCACAGAGCTAAATCATAGTTGGCACCGTCGATGTTATCAAAACCGTTGGTAGGTCTGTAAGAAGCCTTGTATGTACGGTTGAGCCTTTCAATCATCTGTTTGTATGGTCGGAATTCTTTTGATACTTCATCGTCGTTGGTAAGTCCAATTACCTGGGTAATATCGAACTTAAATTTTTCTCCAAACTCATGGAAAAACTGTTGGGCAGCCAGAGGATAGGCACTATAACCGTCAGCAATGAATTTAAAGTGCTGCGGAAGTTCCTTCAGATGCCTGAAAGCCATTCGCATGGCAAGAATGCAGGGACCGACTCCACGGTTATCAGATACCTGGTAACCAATAATGGAACGGCTGGCAACATCCATGATGAACCAGATATAAGCTTTGATGCCACGGATTTTGATATAGGTCTCATCGGCAGTAAATACTTTGTCGGTTCCGTAATCATAGTTGTCAACGAAAGGCTTGATACACATAGCGGCTGATTTACAGTAGTTGGCAATACTTTGGTGGGAGATGCCGATCCCATAGAGGTCTTTGAGAGCTTGTTTGGTTTTTCGAAGAGAGAGACCAAGGTTCACATGAAGAGTCAGGCACAGAGACATCGTATTGGAATCGAACTTAGTGAATTTAAGAGATGAGGCATTCTTTGGCAGAGAGTTTAAGTCCAGCTTAAAGAAATCCATCGTGAATTCGCGGTAGATGTAATGGAGCTTATATTTGTTTTTGCCATAGTCCTCATCCAGATGCTTTTTATCAACCTTTTTGAGGTTGTGCAGATAATAAGGGCATTTAGGATTCACACATTTATGGATGATAAAGTGTTTGCGGTCTTTCTTGTGAACAAGGCTGTGATTGCAATGAGGGCACTTCAGGACGGAGGTTTTGGAAAAACGGTTCTCCTTAGTGGGAGAAAAATGCGTTTGACAGACCTTACACAGAACCTGGCTTTTCTTCTTGCCATCATTCCACATGAGATAGTCCACAGGGGCATCACATGCAGGGCAGGTACAGTGTTTTGGAATATCACACTCCACCCGGCGAAATACAGGGCGTATAGTTTTGTGGTAGCGCTGCTTGTAATAAGCGATGAGATCCTTCCAGTTCCAGTCCTGCTTGTAGGATATGATTTTGGGAAGCTCATCAATCTTGAATTTCTGGTACTTTGGAGAATGGGAATCATCAAAAGCCCACTGCTTGAGCGGGATGAATCTACAGATAAAGTTAATAAGCCAGCAGATTTGTTTATGTTGGTATTGAATAAGTTGAAGTAAATAAAGTATAATGTCCATGAGCAATGAAATCCTTTCAGGTATTTTGGAGTTTTCGTCGAGGACATTATACCAAAAAAGGGAGGTCATTGCTCTTTTTATTGCAAACTCCCATAAAATCAAGGTTTAGAACAATAAAACAAGGTAGTTATTTGACACTACC
>RZYD01000525.1 GCA_009930445.1 Bacteroidia bacterium
TGGGGATTTTTCCATCCTATCATCAGATCAAGGAAGATTTATTGCTGTTACAAGGCCAATGGTCTTACCTCCGTTTGTATGATTGTTCGCAACATGCTGAAACTGTATTGGAGGTAATTCGAAAGGAAAAACTGGATTTTAAAGTGATGTTGGGCGCATACATTATCGCGGAAATGAACAATTTTGGCTGCCCCTGGGGTGGGGTTTACTCCAAAAAGCAACTGGAGCAGAACAGGATTCATAACCTTGAAAAAATTCAGAACGCAATCCATCTTACCAATAAATATGCTGCTATTGTTTTTGCTGTTTCAGCAGGAAACGAAGCAACTGCTGATTGGACTGACCATTTTGTCCCTGTGGAGCATATTATCGAATATGTAGAGATGCTGAAAATTGGCACAAATAAACCCATTACCTTTTGTGAGAATTATGTGCCCTGGCATACAAAACTTGAATCCCTGACGGAAAAATTAGATTTCATCTCCATCCACACTTATCCGGTCTGGGAATATAAAAACATACATGAAGCCCTGGCGTATACCAAAAACAACTATTACGGAGTAGCCGAAAAATATCCAACCCTTCCGGTGGTAATAACAGAAGCCGGATGGGCCACAAATTCAAATGGACGAGGCATCAATCCGGATTATGTAAGTGAAGAATTTCAGGAGATTTATTATCATGATTTGATGCACTGGAGCACGCAAAAAAATATTTTGACCTTTTTTTTTGAAGCCTTTGACGAACCCTGGAAAGGATCCCCGGATGCAATGGAACCCGAAAAACACTGGGGTTTGTTTTATGAGAACAGAACCCCCAAAAAGGTTATGCAGCCCTATTTTAAACCTACATAAATATGAATTTGTAAAGTAGATACAAGCCTCAAGAAATTAGTAATTACTAACTTTTAAAACTAACTCGTATGAAAAACAAACATTTACTCATCTTAATTGTGTTGGTGCTTTGGGCATCAACGGGGTTTTCGCAAACCCCCGCTCAAATCGATCTCCCGGTGACGTTTGAGGAAGCAACAGTAGATTATACCCTAACCGATTTTGGCGGGGCAGCAACCGTGCTGGGTGAAGACCCCTCCAATGCTGCCAATACGGTTGCTGTTACTACAAAAACAGTGGGAGCCGCTACGTGGGCCGGAACCACTATTGGAACTAACGATGGCTTTGCTACCGTTATCCCATTTACCCAGGAGGAAACCACTATGAGTGTAAAAGTTTATTCTCCTTTTGCCGGAAAAGCAGTCCGCTTAAAAGTCGAAGAACATGGCGATGCTACCCATACCTGCGAAACAGAAGTCCTCACCACTACAGCAAATGCCTGGGAAACGCTGGTTTTTGACTTTTCTGACGAGGCCCCTGGAACCGCTACGTTAAACCTTGATTATAACTTTGATAAGGCTTCCATATTTTTTGACTTCAATGTGGAAGGAACCGGGGATATCTATTACTGGGACGATGTGGAATTTGGCGGAGAAACTTCAACCTCTGAACCCACTGTGGCTGCCCCCACACCCACCGAAAACCCGGCCGACGTAATTTCGCTGTTTAGCGATGCTTATACCGATGTGCCCGTGGATACCTGGAGAACCGACTGGTCGTCGGCAATACTCGAAGAAGTAACCATTGAAGGCAACGCGGCAAAGAAATATTCTGCCCTCGATTTTGTGGGCATTGAAACCGCATCAAGTCCTCTCAATGTTACCGAAATGACCCATTTGCATTTGGATGTATGGTCAGCAGATTATACGTTTTTTGGGATTAAGCTGGTTGATTATGGCGCCGACGGAGCCTATGGCGGCGGCGACGATGTGGAACATCAGATTGACCTTACCGGACTGAATCAGGCCGAATGGGTAAGTCTGGATATCCCGTTGAGCAGCTTCACAGGTTTAACCACC
>RZYD01000526.1 GCA_009930445.1 Bacteroidia bacterium
TGGCCCATATCTTCAAGACCTATGGCGAAATAAAAAATGGTTATGCCCTGGCAAAACGTATTGTTTCGGCCCGTACCACCGGAAGCATTACAACAACCCGACAACTCAATGAAATTGCAGCTCCTCTGGCGGCTTCAAAAAACTCAAATAAATACCTCGCTCAGGTTTATCAGGCATTACGAATTATTGTAAACGACGAACTCGGGGCCCTGGAAGACCTCTTATACCAATCAACCCTGATTCTGAAATCCGGAGGAAAACTGGTTATCATCAGTTATCACTCCCTGGAAGACCGGCTCGTAAAAAACTTTTTCAAATCAGGGAATACGCAGGGGAAACTGGAAAAAGATTTCTACGGAAACCTAATCACCCCCTTTACAACACCAAAGAAACAACCTCTTATGCCCACAGAGGAGGAACAGCACAACAATCCCAGGTCAAGAAGTGCCCGATTAAGAATAGGAACAAAAATATAAATGAACACACAAAAGAAACATACGCCACAGCCACCTGCTTCCCAAAAGAGGAAGAGAACTATGAAAGGATTACAACGAATCCTTGGGTTAAATGCGGAAATGCCATCGAAAAAAAATATGGGCATTATTACGTTGCTGGTAATCACATTTACTATATACATCAGTAATAGTTATATCGCAGAACATAAAGCCATTGAAATCAATAAACTCACAAAAGAAAACAAGGAATTAAGAGCAGAATATATTCTATTGAGTAACAAAGTAACCTTCTATGGAAGTCAGTCGGAACTGGCCAAACGATTAATAACCAAAAACCTGAAAGAGGCAGTTACACCACCGAACCGGATCACAAAATCTTCAGAGAAACAAAAATGAAAGATCACAATAAACTCATATCCACCAGAAGCGCCATCGTATACGTTGGTGTCATCCTTTGTATGGTGGTTATTTTGGGTCAGGTGTTGTTATTGTTTATCATCAAAGGAAGTGAACTACGGGAACTGGGAGATAAAAATGCATACCGCAAACGAGAAGTATCCGGAATCAGAGGAAATATTTTTAGCATCCATGGAGAGCTTATCGCCACATCCATTCCGGTATTCACACTACGATGGGATTATCAAGTAATGGAAAAACGCTTTCCCGGTGTTTTGGATACCATGGCTGCCGGACTGGCCGATGCGCTTAAGGGATCGAAAGCACACTATCTCGCAAAACTGCGACAGGCCATAACACAAAACAACCGGTACTATAAGCTCAATGAGAAAACCAGCTATGAACAATTAAAACGGCTAAAATCCTTACCGGTCTTTAACGAAAGCCGGTACAACAACGGATTGATTATTGAAGAGAAAACGCAACGCACGTATCCATACAAAGACCTGGCATACCGCACTATCGGGCTCGACCGGGAAGGAAACGATGGCGATGTTGGAATCGAAGGGGCCTACAGTAAATACCTCAGTGGAGAAAAAATCAACCGGATGGAGCGGCGGATTTCGGGAGGCAATTATACTCCGGTAGAGATGAATGATAATGTGGAGCCAAAAAACGGCTACGATATTTACACAACACTCAATATGCAATATCAGGACGTAGCCCAGAATGCCTTAAAAAACCATCTTATCGCACAAAAAGCTATGGCTGGGTGTGCCGTGCTCATGGAAGTAAATACCGGAAATATTCTGGCGATGTCCAACTTGTCACTTTCCGACGGCAGGCTCAGAGAAACGTACAATCTGGCCATTGGAAATCAAATGGAGCCTGGTTCTACCTTCAAACTTGCCACCGTGCTGGCCCTTTTGCAGGATCATAAAGCCACCCTTCAGGATACGACAATCATCCACAACGGCGTAAAATATTATTATGGGCAAAAGATGATCGACAGCCATGCCGAACAGGGTGAACAGATTTTTTCGCTTGAAAGTGCATTTG
>RZYD01000527.1 GCA_009930445.1 Bacteroidia bacterium
CAGCCTCGGGGTCCAAACATATCAATTTTTCCAATCTCCATAATCGCATATTGCAGCGACATTCGGGCTGTTTTTACATGAAGAAGATAATCAGTCTCTTCTGTTACAGCCTGTTCCGCCTTATCAAAAAGGGCAGAATAGACTTTTACTATTGAATCTGAGAGAAACGTATTTTGATAATTGGCAGGTGGGGCATAAATATCCAACCATTCTCCGGTTTTAAGAATTTCATCCTGTAAAAGAAAAATATATTTTCGAATCCATTCTCCTGCCGATCCATAATATAAGTTAGTAAATTCTGCAATTAAAAGAGTTACATTGGCATTGGGATCCCATAACAATTTTGCAATAATCCATGCTTTTAGTTCAGAAAATTCATTTCCGGTACCAGTGTTAGTCTGTTGAAAATGTGCACGGATGCTATTCTTAACAAATAACTGAATATTAGGCTGCAACACATAAAGGTTCGGGAAAGGACTGTATTTATGTGCAAAATTGATAGTATAATCCCATAAAAACAGCTGCTTGCTGATTTTTCTCCATCCCTCAAGATCGTTCAAAAAATCCTGACTGGTTGTATCAGTAGAAATCGGCTTACTGCGGTTGAGTTCTATTGTACATAACATAACCTGAACATTATCAGCCGGCACCGTTATTTTTGGAGGTTTTCGGGTGTACTGATATGCCAGGGTAGAGATTGTCTTTTCAGGAAAGGCATTTGCTACCTGATTGACAAACCGAATCACTGGGCCGGCAGGGCTACCTTCTTCCTCAATAATCTTTGCGCATTTTTCACATTGACAATAGCTGAAATTGTCATTTTGACTTACAGACCAAACCGGCTTGTCTGGTTGACGCTGCATTTCCTGCTCCAGTTTTGCAATGGTAATATTCACCACCTCTGGGTTGGAAAGACAGAGTTGATCTTTTATTCTTTTTCCATTTACTAAAGCAAAATATTCAGGATTTGTTTCAAAATATTCTTGCCAGGGCACCAGATATCGGAAGGTATGTACAAAATAATTATCAGCAAAAAGTTCGCTAATGGTATGAAGCCGATGAAAATCCTTATAGTTTTCATTGGTAGAAAATACTCCGTTAATATTGCGGTAAAAATTCGGGGAAGCCTCATTATATTGAATTTCAGGTAGTATGAAATTTGGTGATTCCGGTAAAATAACATAGTCAGGACTCAGATATTTCACGCCGGCATAGGTTTCGAGCAACCAGGCAACTCCATAGATGGCACCACGTTTTGAATTACCGGTAATTATTAAATTTTTTTCTTCAGTATGAATAGAAAAACCATCACCAGAATACCAACCCTCCGGTGCAGATGTCGAGATGATAATGACATTTTTTTTTGGTGATGAATGCATACGTATAATCGGAATAGCGCAGCCGGAAATATCTTTCAGATGATCGGAGAGAAAATTTGCAGCCCTAAGCTCTTCGGGGGTAGCATTTTCCTGTAAAATTATTGAATAATTTGATTGTCCGTTTTTAATCACAGTTATCGCATTGTTATCCGAACACGAAATTAGAACAGGAAAAAGAAGCAGTAAAAATGCATATATTTGACTCATGACTGTTGTTTTGATTGACCATTACGATATTAGTTATTATCAGATATTGATAAATATATTACATAATATTTTTTTGGAATTCTTCGATATTTTCATTATTTCCAACAAGATAAAGACAATCATCACGCAATAATACTTCATTGGGGCCAATATGATCAAGGATGTTGCCATTTCGGGCAATAGCGAGAATATTAATTTTAAAACGGGCTCTGATGTCAAGTTCTCTCAGCGGCTTATTGATACAGGATCCACTGTCTTTAATCACACGCAGGCAGGTGATATTTAACTCAGGAAACAGGTTATGTCGTATAGTTAGGGGGATTT
>RZYD01000073.1 GCA_009930445.1 Bacteroidia bacterium
ATTGTCATGCAGAAATGAATTATTCGGTCGTATCTCAGGCCCTGAGCCTTTATCATCAAACAGTGAATATTTTGAGATATGGGATTCGCTGGAAGGGCAAATTTCTTTCAGTTCAACCGATCTTCGCTTGTATGCGGGTTCGTTTTCCAGTTCCAGAATGGATGTGGGAGAAATTTTTAGATTATTGTAGCTTTTTAGTTTGCCGGTTCTCTCCGCTCTTTTCTCAGCCATTTTTTTTTCTTGTTCACTATCCGGCTGGTGTTCTGTTTTGTCGCTTACTTTATATATTGAACTGGCTTCAGGCTGTGTGTTCGTGTGCATTGCGGGTGAGGGTTTTTGATTTTCCTCGTAATCATGCCCGTTGGTGTCGTAAAGTTTATAAACGGTGGATTTATGTTCCTGGGTGCCCGGGAAATTTAGCAGGGGTTTTTTTTCCTGTTGATAATCCTCACTGGGTTTATCATTTGGCGAATATACCCGTTTAATCACTTCCTCTTCGTGTTGCGTTATGTTAATATCTTGATTATCATCGGTTTGGTGAGATGTGAGGGTATGCACTACTTTTGTATTGGCTTTATGTGCCGAAACCCCTGTATCAAGAGTTTCCTTTTTTGAAAATCCGGTCGCTATTAAGGTTACACTGATTTTTTTCCCTAACGATTCATCAAATCCGTTACCCCAGATAATTTCCGCTGTTTGGCCTGCTGCCTCCTGGATAAAGTCTGTTATTTCGGATATTTCGTCCATCAGTATTTCCTCTTCTCTTCCCGAAGAGATGTAAAGAAGGATATCACTGGCGCCGCTGATATCATTGTCATTTAACAGGGGAGAGGCAAGTGCTGCTTCAATCACTTTTTGTGCTCTGTTTTCTCCTTCTGCAATAGCATTGCCCATAATGGCGGCTCCGCTATTTTTCATTACTGTTTTAACATCTTCAAAATCGACATTAATATAGCCGGTTTCGGTGATAATTTCAGCAATCCCTTTAGCTGCTGTTGTTAATACGTTGTCGGCATTGATAAAGGCCTCTGATAGCTTCAGGTTTCCGAACAGCTGGCGTAATTTATCGTTGCAAATCACAAGCAGCGTATCAACATGTTGATTTAGTTCGCGTATTCCGTTTTCTGCCTGTTGTTTTCTTTTTCTTCCTTCAAATGAAAAGGGAAGGGTTACAATGCCGACTGTTAAGATGCCGTATTCTTTGGCAATTTCTGCAATAATCGGTGCTGCGCCGGTTCCGGTTCCGCCCCCCATACCTGCAGTAATGAAGAGCATTTTGGTGTTGGATTCCAGTAAACGGCGTATTTCATCTGATTTGGCCAAAGCGCCATCGCGTGCTACTGTGGGTATTGCCCCTGCGCCCAGACCGCTGCTACCCAGTTGTATCTTATTGGGCACAGGGCTGCTGTCGAGTGCCTGGGCATCGGTATTGCAAATAATGAAATCAACCCCTTTTATTCCAAGGTTAAACATATGATTTACAGCATTGCTGCCTCCGCCGCCAACACCAATCACTTTGATGATGGATGATCGGTCTTTCGGTGCATTGAATTCTAAAATGTCTGTCATATTTCCTCCTTCAGTTTATAGTACGTGTGTTTGTTTTTTATTGAATGTCATCTTCCTCGAAAATCCCCTTAATTTTATCGAGGAAGCTCAGCCGTTCTTTCTTGCGGCTTTTGTCTTTTTTGTCTCCTTGTAAATCGTGGTTCTTTTTTATTTCTTTTTCATGGCGTTGAATACCACGGCTAACTAACCCGACACCGGTTGCGTACATCGGCTGTACAATTTCTTCCGGACAATCCTTTGCCAGATGTTCATTTGGATAGCCTATTCTGACGTCCATTGCGGTAGTGAACTGGGTCAGCAGCAAAATGTCTTTCAGTTGTGCTCCGCCTCCGGTGAGTACGATGCCAGCAATCAATTTTTTTTCATAGCCTGAGTTTCTGATTTCAAACATCACATGTTCAATAATTTCTTCCATTCGGGCTTCGATGATGGCGGCCAGATTCTTAAGGGAAATTTCTTTTGGGGGTCGACCCCGCAGACCCGGAATGGCCACAATCTCATCTTCCCTGTTTTCACTCGAAAGTGCAGATCCGAATTTTATTTTCAAATCTTCCGCGTATTTTTTAATAATCGTACACCCTTCTTTTACATCTTCCGTTATGATATCCCCACCAAAAGGAATGACAGCTGTATGGCGGATAATGCCATCCTGAAAAATGGCAATATCGGTGGTTCCGCCGCCAATATCTACTAAAGCCACACCGGCCTCTTTTTCTTCCTCACTGAGTACCGCGTCTGCACTTGCAATAGGTTCCAGCATTAGCGATTCAACTTCCAGGCCGGCCTTTTTTACACACTTAAAGATGTTTTTCGCTGCAGTGGTTTGTCCGGTGATGATATGAAAATTGGCCTCTACGTTCACCCCCGACATTCCAATGGGTTGTTTTACTCCTTGTTCTCCATCGATGGTATACTCCTGCGGGATAACGTCAATGATTTCTTCTCCGGGGCTCATGGCAAGTTTGTACATCTTTTCGGTCAGTGTATCGATATCGGCCTGATTTATTTCGTCATCGTTGCTGTTACGGATATGACTTCCGTGATGTTGGAGGCTCTTAATGTGTTGCCCTGCGATGCCAACGTGTACGGTATGTATTTCAACCCCTGACATCTGCTCTGCCGCACTGATGGCCTGTTTTATGGAGTTTACCGTGTGCTCGATGTTGGATACAACGCCGCGTTTTACTCCGATGGAATCTGTTTTTCCATACCCTAATATTTCCAGTTTTCCATGTTCATCACGGCGTCCGACGATGGCAGCAATTTTTGTTGTGCCTATGTCCAAACCTACGATTATGTCTGATGTAGCCATATTCTTTATTTTTTTGCAATTATCTGATTATCAAATGAAATATCAAGTGCTTTATAGGTTGAGCGCTCCAGATGCGGCAGTTTTTGTCGATAGAAAAGCGCCAGATTTTCGAATTTTGAGTCTAAATGGGTTGTTGTATTTAGCATGATTTTTTGTATTCCTATTTTGGGAATAAGTTCAAAATTTTTCATCCGTGTAACGTATACCTGGTCTGTGAGTGTTCGCATGAAATCGTCCTGGTGAATACCTGAGGCCAGCTCAAAAATTTGGTGATAAAGTGTATTTCCGGTTTCTTTAGCCGACTTGCAATCGTCAGGTAATGGCGATATGTACCCATTAAAAACCATTACCCGGGCGGTTCGCTGTTCTGTGGGCATTAACCTGCCTGAACGACTGAGATAATAATGATGCCCTGCCGTATTAATAATACGTGCAATGACGGTGGTTTGGGTTATATAAAGCTTCATTACGCCTGTCAACCCAAAGCTGATTTGTGCCTCTTCGATATACGGTGATTGCAGCAAGGTATTTCTGACCTTTTGATTGTCGATTTTGTTTAAGGGGCAGTTTATGATAGAATCGCAGCAACTGTTGGCAATTCGGATAATTTCTTCAGGAAGGACAAGCGTATCGTTACGGCTATTTTCATAGATTACCTCAATCGAACAACAGGGTTGTGTCCGGTTTTTCCTCCCCGTTATACTAGCTGCCACAATAATGATTGTGATAAGCATCAACGTCAGTGCAATGGGTATTTTATTCTTAAATGCCATAGGTTATGTTATCGTTTTTTTTAATGCGGGTATTTGTCTGTCAATATCTCCTGCGCCCAAAGTGAGCAGTATTTCTGGTTTCATTTTGGCAATGAAAGGCACTACATCGGTGTCGGGGAGGAGAATTTTGTTTTCATGGGTAATTTTTTGTAGAATTTGTTTTGAACTTATCCCGGGGATGGGTTTTTCTCTCGCCGGGTAGATATTCATCAGAATACAAAAATCAAGTGCGCTAAGACTTTCTGCAAAGGCACTGTCATGCTCAGCTGTCCGGCTGAATAAATGGGGTTGAAATATCCCTGTTATTTTTTTGTCTGGGTAGAGTTCTTTCACTGCCTGAATACAAGCTGTAATTTCTTCGGGGTGATGCGCATAATCATCAATAAATACATGGTGATTATTTTCCACAATCACTTCAAATCGGCGTTTTATCCCCCGATAGGATTCGATTCCTTGTTGAATCTGCGTGGCCGACAGTCCGGCATACCGTGCTATAGCCATTGCAGCCAGAGCGTTTTCCACATTGTGTTTTCCTGGAATCCGGGAATAGGTTTTTATACTGATTTCCGGCCCGACCAATTGAAAGTGGTATTTGTTCGCCTGGATGGTTATATCGCGGGCAAAAAATGATGAGCCCGAGTGCAGCCCGTAAGATGCGTCGCCGCAACAACGGTCAAGCAGATTCTGGTGAACGATAACCTTACCATTTGCCGCAGTTAATCCGATAAATTGATTATATGCCGCCACCATAGCTTCTTTTGAACCGTAAATATCCATATGGTCTGATGCCATGGCCGAAACCAGCGTGATATCGGGGTTGAGGAAAAGAAACGAGCGGTCATATTCGTCGGCCTCTACCACCATCCATTTCGGTTGATCATCGGCAATAAGGTTTGAGTTGTAATTCACGGTAATTCCACCGATAAACGCAAGTATGGGTATGTTGGCTTGGTGCAATATATGGGCTGTCAGGCCAGTAATACTGGTTTTTCCGTGTGTCCCGGCAATGGCGATGCATTTGTATTTTTTGGAGATCTGCCCCAGTAACTCTGCGCGTTTTATTAAGCGGATTCCCCTGTTCTTTATGGTTTCGAAAAGGGGGTTGTCGGAAGGAACAGCCGGAGTGTAAACAGCCAGGCTGGTATCTGTACGTAATTGTTGAATATCCGTTGTGAAATGAACATGAATACCTTCTGCTTCCAGTGCATTTGTTAATGGGGATTCGGTTTTGTCGTACCCATAAACAGCTACTCCCTGGCGATGGTAATAGCGTGCCAGGGCGCTCATTCCGATTCCGCCGATTCCGATAAAAAATATGCTCTGTTGCTTATCCATGTTTTTTATTGTTTTTCAATTAGTTTCAGAATTTCTTCTGCAATAGCTCCGGCGGCTTCCGGAAGCCCGAATTTTTTTATGTTTTCTTCCATGCGCTGAATCTTTTTTTCGTTGTTCAGCAGTTCCATGAGTATCGGGAGCATTTTTTCCGCTAGTTCATTTTGAGGCAGGCAGATGGCTGCATTGCTTCCGGCAAGCCGGTTGGCATTTTTTGTCTGATGATCCTCTGCTGATTGCGGCATGGGAATTAAAAGGGTACATTTACCAGCTACGGCTAATTCGGAGATGGCAATGGCTCCGGCTCTTGAAATTACTATATCTGCAGCAGTATAGGCTAAATCCATGCGTTTGATAAATTTCTGTATACTCAGCTTCATATCATGCGCTTGGTGCACGATTTCATTGGCCTGCCCGATTCCGGTTTCTCCTGTTTGCCAGATTACATTTACTTTCTGCAGCAACGCGGGAAGGATATTTATCAACTGTTGGTTGATTGCTCTGGAGCCCTGGCTTCCGCCAACGACAAGAATCGTTTTATTTTCGTTTTCAATTCCAAAGAATCGTCGGGCCTCAAGGGTGTTTTTTCGTGACGATTGCAGCTCTTTACGAATGGGATTTCCAGTGAGGATAATTTTTTCTTTTGGAAAATAAGTTTCCATTCCGGAGTAGGCCACACAGATTTTATCTACATGTTTGGCCAGTGTTTTATTGGTAATTCCGGGAAAAGCATTTTGCTCCTGGATCAGGCAGGGGATTTTTTTTCGTGAGGCCATGTACAGGGTGGGTCCACTTGCATATCCGCCTGTGCCTATCACCACATCAGGGTTGTAGGTACGGATTATTCTTGCTGCTTTTCGCAGGCTGCACATTAATTTGAAGGGGAATAACAAATTCTTTGTGGATAAAGTTCGTTTAAATCCACTTATTGGTAATCCGATAATCGGATAGCCGGCATCGGGTACTTTTTTCATTTCCATTTTTCCTATAGCACCGACAAAAAGAAATTGTGCACGCTCATCCCGCGCTTTAATTGCTTCTGCAATCGCGATTGCAGGGAAGATGTGCCCTCCGGTGCCTCCTCCGCTGATGAGGTATTTATGTGTTTTAGGGTTCATCTGTTGCCGTATTTAAATTATTTAACGCATTGTGTTTGATGATGCTGAGTACCATACCAATCGCAAAACAGGTCATCCATATCGATGTTCCTCCCATGCTTATCAGCGGCAAGGGCTGACCAGTTACCGGGAGCAGGCCTGTGGCAACCATCATATTGATTAAGGCCTGAAAAACGATGCTGAATCCAATGCCGAGGATTAAAAATTTTCCGAACAGGCTCTGGGTTTGTAAGGCAGCTTTAACAGATTGGCCTAAAATGGCGAGATAGAGTATAAGAATGACAATGGCGCCAAGGAGTCCCGTTTGTTCAATGGTAATCGCGTAAATAAAATCATTATAGGACTGGGGCAGGAAGTTTCTTTGTGTGGAGTTTCCGAAGAATTTTCCCATGGGCCATCCGCTGGCGATGGCAATTTGTGACTGCAGTTTCTGGTAATTGCCTTCCGATTCTTCCTCTCCTGACAGATGGCTTTCGATGCGGTGTTCCCAGGTCGCCAGGCGGGGAATCGCTCCGGGAGAATATTTGCCAATGGTGAACATTATAACCAAAAGAAACAGGCCAACACCTGCAATCCCCAGCAAATGAATAAATTTTGCCCGTCCGAAAAACATCATCACCATTGCAATGATAAAAAGCATTAAGGCGGTGCTGAGGTTGGAGGGTGCAATGAGGGCACAGGTGATTAATGTTGGAATTAACAACGGAAGAATTCCTTTTTTGAAGCTCCGGATCTGCTCTTTTACCTGTACTAATTTTCGGCTCAGATACATAATTAGTCCAATTTTCGCGATATCGGAAGCTTGAAATGTGAGCCCGAAGCCCAAGGGTAACACTCTCTTGGCATCGTTTAATTCCAGCCCGAAAAACAGGGTTGCAATAAGCGCCACAATTCCAATAACAAAAATTATCTGCGCTAACCGCGGATATTTGATAATATTAACCTTTTCAACCCCTAACATGATAAATACCCCAAACAGCAAAATGGTCGAATGCTTAAAAAAGTAGGCAAAGGTGTTTCCTCCATTTTTGTCATGCGCCAGATTACCTATGGAGCTGTATACTGCCAGCATGGAGATTAACATCAGGCCGATAGACAGATACAGTATCTTGTGGTGTTTATTTAGGCGAAAATTCATTTTATAGTTTGTTTACTGCTGTTTTAAATTGATTTCCTCTGTCTTCGTAGTTTTCAAAGAGGTCGAAGCTGGCACATGCCGGTGAGAGCAGAACTGTTTCTCCCGGCCTGGCTACATGGTAAGCAATGCGTACTGCTTGATCCATGGTTTTTGCTTCTTCAATAATATCTACATCCCCTGAAAATGCATTTTTTAGTTTTTCGTTTTCTGTTCCCAGACAAATCAGAACGGTCACCCGCGCTTTGACTAACTCCTTTAAACGGGTATAGTCGTTGCCTTTATCCACTCCTCCGGCAATCCAAACTACCGGCATATTCTGCGATTCCAGTGCAAACCAGGCAGAATTCACGTTGGTGGCTTTGGAGTCGTTGATGAATGTGACACCATGGATTGTTGCTACTCTTTCGAGCCGATGGGGAATGTTTTGAAAATCCGACAAACATTGCTTGATGTTTTCCTTCCGGATGTCGATAAGCTTTGCAGCTATACCTGCGGCCATTGAATTATAAATATTATGCCTGCCCTGTAATGCAAGTTCTTCTAGTGTCATAATAATTTCTTTTTCTTTTATATGGATAATAAGATGTTTATTTTCGATGTATGCGGCGGAATATGGCTCGTTTCCCAGACTGTACCTGTGCAGTCTGGCGTGTATTGCCCGGTTGGAATCGATTTCGTGGGTTGTGCTTTCATCTTCCGCACAAAAAATAAGATGGTCTTCAGGAAGCTGATTCATTGTGATTCGCATCTTGGAGGCTATATAGTTTTCGAACCGGTTGTTGTAACGATCGAGATGGTCGGGGGTAATATTGGTGATTATAGCGATGTCGGGTCGGAAATATTTAATCCCATCCAATTGAAAGCTGCTGATTTCCAATACGTAAATTGATTTTGGCTCCAGGAGTGCCCGGGCAAAACTTACGCCAATATTTCCAGCAACGGCGACATCGGTGAGTGAGCTTTTCAGTATATGACCGATTAGCGAGGTCGTAGTCGTTTTCCCGTTGGAACCCGTTACCGCAATAATTTTTTTGTTGCAATGGCGGTAAGCAAATTCAATTTCTGAAATAACCTCAGTATTTTGTTGGATGAAGGGGCTGATTATAGGGGCATTATCCGGAATTCCCGGACTTTTTACAGCCAGATCGCAGTGGTATATTTTTTCCGTATGTCCATTTTCCTCAAAGGCAATCTGATGTTGCATCAGCTCCTGCCGGTAATGCTGCTGCAAGCTGTGGCTGTCGGAAAGAAAAACTGCGAAGTTTTTCTTCTGTGCCAGCAGTGCCGCCCCTACGCCTGATTCCCCGCCTCCGAGTATGGTTATACGTTTTTTGTTCATGTTATCGTAGTTTAAGTGTCACCACAGCAATTACCGCCAGAAGCATCCCTACCAGCAGGAAACGCATAACGATTTTTGCTTCCGGATACCCTTTTTTTTGATAATGGTGATGCAATGGCGACATCAGAAATACTCTTTTTCCTTGGCCATATTTTCTTTTTGTATGTTTAAACCAGCTTACCTGTATGATTACCGAGAGATTTTCGGCCAGAAAAACACCGCATAGGATAGGGAGCAGCAGCTCTTTCCTGATCATTATTGCAAATACTGCAATTATACCCCCGAGTGCCAGGCTGCCGGTGTCGCCCATAAATACCTGTGCCGGATAGGAATTGTACCATAAGAAGCCCAGACAAGCCCCGACAAAGGCACTAATGAATACCGTGAGTTCACCCACGTGGGGGATATACATTATATTTAAATAGTCGGAGAATACAATATTGCCCGACACCCATGCAAATATTCCCAGTGTCGCCCCCACAATAGCCGACGACCCGGTGGCAAGGCCATCCAACCCATCGGTAAGATTGGCACCGTTGGATATTGCCATCACTATGAAGATTACAATTGGAATAAAAATGAGCCATGCCCATTTGTTAATGTCATCAATTGCCCAACTTAGTATTTTTGAATATTCCAACTCATTGTTTTTGAAGAAGGGTATGGTC
>RZYD01000528.1 GCA_009930445.1 Bacteroidia bacterium
CTTTTCCATCAGTGGTCTCCTTTGGTTGAGTACCGCCAAATCTAACCGATTTGGCGTGGAGACCACTACCTACTTTTAACAATTTATGGGACATTACCGCATTAACTGCGAAAATAATTGGTGCAGCGATGGAAGTACACAGCTACTGGGGACCAGGGCTGATCGAAAGCATTTATGAGAAGAGTCTAGCGCATGAGTTGGGATTGCAGGGTATCGAAGTTAAACGTCAGGTGCGGTTGGATTTGAAATACAAAGATTTGGTGCTCGATGATGTGTTTGCTCTTGATTTGATTGTGGAAGGGATAGTCATTATTGAATTGAAGGTGGTTAAAGAACTGGCGCCGATTCATGAAGCTCAGCTCATGACGTATATGAATTTGACGAACTGTAAGGTCGGATTACTGATCAATTTCAATGTGTTGAAGCTTAAGGACGGTATCAGGAGGCTATCTCTTTCGTAGGTTTTACAAACCGCTTCGCTAGAGGACGTCAGAGGGGTGCAGAGGAAGAGTGTTTAAGTTTGAAGTATTAAGTATTAAGTCTGAGGACAGGTGGTAGAGAGAATATTACTCTCTATTCCTCGGTCAAGTTTGCTCTAGAGAATGGAATGAACGGTTGTGAAAAAGATGTTCTACAACCGCTACGCTAGAGGAAGTCAGAGGGGTGCAGAGGAAGAGTGTTTAAGTTTGAAGTATTAAGTCTGAGGAAATGTGGTGGAGAATATTGCTCTCTATTCCTCGGTCAAGTTTGCTCAAGAGAATGGAATGAGCGGTTGTGAAAAAATCTTCTACAACCGCTACGCTAGAGGAAGTCAGAGAGGGGCAGAGAGGGATTGTTTTTTTGCGGATAATAAGAGCTGAAACCACTAATGGGCACTAATTCTTGCGGCTAACACCGTGTTCATTGCCGCAAAGAATCACAAAAGGCGCAAAAATGAGTGGGATTTCGCGTGATTCGCGTGATTCGCGTGTTTAGCGGTTGAACAATGATGTTATGAACTGTAAATTTGACATATCAACAGAAAAAAAACGTTATAACAGGAGGTTCCAAGATGACGACTGTTTCTGTCGCTGATGCACAGGTTCATCTAACCCAGTGGATAAACCGGGCGCTTTCCGGTGAGAAAATTGTCATTGCCCAGGAAGACGAAACGATGGTGATGCTTTCTCCAGTTAAAAAGGTAAAAAAACAACGAAAAATCGGAAATGAGCCCAATTTTATTGTTAGCATGTCCGGTGATTTTGACGAGCCTTTAGAAGATTTTCAGGAATACATGAAATGAGCGGATATATTCTGGATACGCATGTGTTGCTTTGGATGATTTCTGGCGATAAACGCTTAAGCGAAAAAGCGCGTGTATTGATCGGTGATACCGACAACAAAATGTGGTTCAGCATAGCCAGTTATTGGGAAATATGCATAAAAATTCGGTTGGGAAAGTTGGCATTGCATGAGAACTGGCGCTCAATTATCAAGAGCGAGATGGTGGCCGGCGAAATTTCTATATTGACGATTTCCGAAGAGCATTGTCACGAAACGATGAATTTGCCGTTATGGCACAGGGATCCTTTTGATCGTATTATTCTTGCGCAAGCTTCAGTTGAGCGCTCAGCGGTTATTTCTGCTGATTCAAAATTTTCTCAATATAAGAACATAACTGTTTGTTGGTAAGCGGCATCCGAAACTGTTGGAATGGGTGTTGAGGGAACATTATTTCGGCGAAAGTGGACAAATTCCGGATATTCAGGGGGCATTTGATCCGATTCCGGCTTTTGATTTTGAACCGAAGGAGACGGAAGGTATTGTTTCGGGTTCTTCTCGGAATTGCGTACTATAGCTCTTTTCTGATGTTGAGAAACGGAAGGTCATAGATTTTTAAATGGAGGTATTTTTCGTCACGATAACCGT
>RZYD01000529.1 GCA_009930445.1 Bacteroidia bacterium
CCTTATGTAAAGAATTAAAACACACAAAATACCGATCGTATGAACAGGCTGAAAAGAATCATGTACAAATCGCTGGAGATGAAACTAAGTCCCCGGGAAAAACAACGACTCGACCGGGCCATGGAAAAATCACCGCAGCTCCGCCGTGAATTATTTCTTGCAAAGGAAATTCGCAGCGCAGTACAACAACCCAAAAACTCTTTCTCTCCGTGGTTCGAAGCGAAAGTAATTAATAAAATTAACAATTTGGGTAACCCGGAGCGCGTGGGATTGAGCCCACTCCTTCAAACCTACAGAACGGCTACGCTCATTGGACTTGTAGCTATTGCTGCCGTAGTTGTCGTTGCTTTGGTGCTCAACGGCTCTCTTACGCTCGAAGCAACCACGGGCCTCGAAACTATTAATGCAGAAAATTTAACCGCTTTTCTGGCTTTTGAATATTGATCGGATACTTATGAAATAAATTAGGTTGCCTTACAATACACAAGTGCATGATCATTGTTTTACCCACTTGAAATTGCAGGCTTCCGTTAAATAATAAAACAGTACACTATGAAAAAGTTAATGCCCTATATTTTGGCCTTTACCATGTTGGTTGCCGGTTTTTTTGTTGGAATTTTTACCGCTGGCCAGATTACCCGAAATAAAATTCAGGAATTTTCGAAAATGCGCTCTCCTGAGGGTATGCATCAGGATTTAATCCGGGAACTGGAATTATCGCCTGCACAACAAGAAACCCTGGAGGTAATTTTTCGGGAGCACAGCGAGAAAATCCGGGCCCTGACCCTTGACTTTAGAAAGGAGTTTGATGCTGAAATTCAGCGCTTTAAGCATAGTATTGCGCCCACATTAGAGCCCTGGCAGTTGGAGCGTTTTGAGCAACGCGAGAAACGGCTGAAATATGGATTTGACCGGCGGCGAAATTTACCGCCGGGTGATCGTCCGGGAAGGTTTCGGCCCCATGAAGGAAGCGAAAGGCCTCATAATCAATGCAACGAATATTAATTCTTACCGGAGGTAGTTTTGTGGATTAAGCATAATTTCCTCCTGAATGCTCTCTGTCACCTGCTTCTTAAAACGGTTATTTTATCCTTCCGTACGTGAGTTTTCTCCAGATCCATTCCAGGGGACCGAACCGGTAATAATGAAGCCAGATTTTGCTTGCCATTATCTGAAAAGCAAAAACTGCAGCGACAATCCAGAGCAGATGACGGGGTTCCACACTCCCAAAAAGTCCAAATCCCCAGGAAAGCATCACGGTCATAAATAGTACCGACTGCATCAGGTAATTGGTAAGTGCCATCCTTCCGACATATTTTAGCGGGCTCAGTATGCGCTTTCCAGGGCGGGTTCCGGCAAGAAGAACCACGGCAATAATGTATCCTGTCGCCAAAAAAATATTGGCCAGTTCAAAAACACCCATATAAATGGCTGTATACAGGGGGTTGGTTTCAGCATTTGCCATCCAGTCGATTACTGCCTCCATTTTTGCTGTCAAAAAAATGCCACATGTAAAACTGAAGGCAAAAATCAGCAAATACCAAAACTTCCGGGCTTGAATGGTGGATAGAAAATGTAAACGGTGACCAAGATGGCCCAGCAGAAAAAGGGAAAGGATTTTAGGCCCGTAATACATCAGGTTGATATTCCTGAAGACCGCATATTCGTGGAGACGGAGCGCAATAATTTCAGTCCAGGTTCCTTTGCTGTAGGTAGCGATTACTTGATCAATGGCCATGTTTCCGGTGGAACTCAGAGCAGAAGGTAATCCGGGAAACCGGCTTTCCAGCGCAATGTAAAATATCGGGAGAAAATATAAAAACAGGCTCAGAAGAAATAAAGGAACTGTTTTTGTTTTTCGGAGTAAAAGCAGCACAATGCCCAGCAAACTGTAAGAGAG
>RZYD01000530.1 GCA_009930445.1 Bacteroidia bacterium
AAAGGATTTCAACAGCTCGAATTTCAGGAGGTATTGACTTATATCGTAAACCAGTACGTGTTGGAAAGCAGTTGCGTCGACGAAGAGCGGAAAGCTTCCCTGGAGCAGCGCATCGAAGGATTTGATAAGATGGCCATAGGAAAGACAGTCCCTGAATTTTCAATCCCTACAACGCACAATGAAGTTATTACGAATGCAACAGATACTCCCTATCGGCTGATAATGTTTTGGGCCAGCTGGTGTCCCCATTGCCTGACGGATATGCCCAACATCATTGAAACGCTGAACAAAGTCGACCGGGCAAAATTGGAAGTGATCCTGGTGTCGGTAGATGAAGTAAAAGAGGAGTGGGAAGCCGCAAATGAAAATCACCCCGGCTGGTGGAAAGAGAGTTGTGATTTTAAAGGTTGGAACGGTGATATGGCCAACGATTTTTACATTTATGCCACACCGACGATCCTGCTGCTGGACAAGAACGGCAAAATACTTTCCAAGCCGTTGAACAGCGGACAATTGCGACTCGCACTTCAGCAGGAGAGGTTATTGCCCTAAGCAAAAGACAGATGCATTTTGCACACAATACAATAAAATATTATCTTTGCATCCTTATCGGGACGTTAGCTCAGTTGGTTTAGAGCGCTTGCTTGACAGGCAAGAGGTCACTGGTTCGATTCCAGTACGCCCCACACCCTCTTGATAATCACCAATATCCAATATCCAATCATTAATATTTAAAGAAATTATTAATGATTATGTGTTTTCCCTTTCTTTAATTATTATTTACTATTTATTGTATATTATTCATTATACCAGATGCAACCGGCGACTTACATCATCTTTTCTTAGAATTTAAACAGATTATTGTTTTCACCAGCCACAAAGGATATTAAACTTAGCAATGTCTATTAAGAACTATATATAAAAGCGATGAACCTTTTTATTGAGGATAGTTTATTTGATGAGAGAAATACTATTGACGAAATGCTTCGTAGAAGTTTGAGATTTCGTAGTTCGTATGAGTTTAGAAAGTTCTTTGACTTTATTACTCGCTTTAATCATTACTCTCGATATAATACAATGTTAGTATATGCCCAGAATCCAGAGGTGACCTTTTTTGGAGGCAAGACGTTTTGGAAGAAGAAATTTAATCGAACAATAAACAAAGATGCCCGACCCTATGTGATTCTTGCACCAATGGGACCAGTAATGTTAGTCTATGATGTAATGGAAACGGAAGGCAGAGATGAACCAGAAGATTTTTTAAACAAAGGACTTGGACATAACCCCAATATGGTGGAAGGACATATCGATCCCAAGTTATATGATAATGCAATTGAAGAAACAAGGAAATGGGGAATATCGGTAGTCTTTAAGCCATTAAATCACTTTAAAGGCTGGCATATCCGATTTTCAATCATTGACCAGAGTATAGAAATTTGTTTGAAAGAAGGAGCTTCGAGAGAAGAGAATTTCTCAGTTTTGATGCATGAATTAGCACATCTTTTCATGGGACATACACATTTATCTAATATTACGTACAAAGGTAAAGAAAAGCCATTTAAACTTTTGCAGAGAAAAATCCCGCGACCTACAGAGGAATTAGAAGCAGAAACAGTAAGTTATCTGATTTGCTATAAACTTGGACTAATAACAAGATCAGCTGAGTATATCGCTGGTTATTATGTTAATGAAGATGTCTTTGAGAAGTTTAGTTATGAGAATGTTATAAAAATATCCGATAAAATTGAAAAGATGTTTGTAAAGAAGAAGTGATGTTGTAAATGAATATTCATTCAAAGGAGAGTATAAATTATTTTGTGTAAACACATGAAAACGCTTTTTAATTTAGTTTACATCTTGATTCAAAAATAGTTAAAAATTGGTGAAGAATAATTCCC
>RZYD01000531.1 GCA_009930445.1 Bacteroidia bacterium
CAGACATTTCCAACCCCGGAAGCAGCAATTCAGTCGCTGATTAAAGATTTCCCCCTCCAATATGAAAAGAGCGGTGACGTATTTTTACTTTTTCCTAAAGAAAAACCAGTAAAAAATTACCATTACCGGGGTGTGGTAAAAGATAAAAACACCGGAGAACCGCTACCCTACTCCCACGTTAAAATTCACAAAACCCGCATTATCACCGACCTTTCCGGAACGTTCAGCTATATGCATTCGGGTGATTCGGGAATCAGCCTGACCATTTCACATCTTGGCTACTTTATTCACGACACGGTGATGTCAACCCCAGGCAGCCATACCGTTAACCTTACCCCCTCGGTAATCGGGTTACAAGAAGTAATCATCGAAGGCCAAAGAATTGAAAAGGAGTTACAAATCGGAAGGATAGCCGGAGTAATGCGGCTCAACAAGTTCATTGGCCGGCATCTGCCCGGCAATGCAGATAACAGTATTTATAATCTTCTGCGGCTACAGCCCGGGATAATGGCCTCTGGCGAATCGGCCAATGACTTGATTATTCGGGGAGCCTACGAAGGCCAAAGCGAAGTACGTTTTGATGGCTTTAGCATTTTCGGCGTTAAAAATTATAACGACAATATCAGTGCAGTTAATCCACTGATTACAAAAGACATCGAGGTTTTTAAAAGCGGATACAATGCCAGATACGGCAACCGGGTTGGAGGTATTGTCAATATCACAGGAATCAACGGAAATACACACAAACCCACCTTCCAGTTAAATCTTAACAATTTCACAGCCAACGCATTGCTAGAATTACCCCTTTCAGGAAATAGTGCCGTTATTGCTGCATTCCGACAAACCTACTATAACCTGTATTCTCCCGAAACCTATTCCATCCTGCGTCGAAGAGCGACCAGACCAGTGGTTCCGGCCGATATTTCTGTCTTTCCTGACTACACCTTTAAGGACGCCAATATCAAATACTCAGTACAGAAGAAAAACGGGGACTTACTCTATATTAGTTTGTTTGGTGCGAAAGATGAATTTAATTATGAATTAGCAGAATCCTTTTCGCAAAACAGACAAATAGCCAAACAATTTTCAGAAGCCAACCATCAGGCCGGTGCAGCTATCTATTATGGGAAAAATTGGGCAAAAGGAAATAAAAGCAGCATTACTGTTGCGGCCAGCGGACTCAATACTAGCTTTTCCGACCGGTATACGATCACCCAAATTAACCCCGATGAAATCGTAACTGAACGGTCTTATGGTGCAATAAACAGAATCGGTAATTTTGATTCCCGGTTTGAGCATAGAATTGTAGTCCATTCAAATCACACCCTCGAAGGAGCCATTGGTATAACATCAAACACCACACAGGTTGCCTGCGATAGTCTGACGGTAGCCCTATTAAACCATCAAACGGCAACTTTGCGTCTTTATGGATACCTTCAGGATCACTTGCAACTTGGTAACTACATCACAATCGTTCCGGGAATCCGTATGAATTATGCAGTAAAAGCCAAACGGGCAATTCCTGAACCACGGATATCCGCTGCAATCTCCAAAAATCAAAAATTTATTCTTACGCTTGCAGCAGGTCGCTACAGGCAATTTATTTCAAAAGTGCTGTTTTTGGATGCTGCCGGAAACAGAAAATATGTCTGGATGAACAGCGACGGAATACATATCCCTGTTCTGGCCGCCACACATCTGGTTATTGGCTCCACTTATTCCCTGGCAACGTTTCAGGTTTCAGGTGAGTTTTTTTACACCCATACCACAGGCGTTTCAAGGTATATCCGTGCGACTGCCGACAGCCAACCTCTGCGCTATCAGGGTGAAATCATGGCATACGGCCTCGACTTATACCTTAGAAAAGAAATTAAACAACATACCTTCTGGGTTTCTT
>RZYD01000074.1 GCA_009930445.1 Bacteroidia bacterium
CCGGGTATGAAATTTCATAGGTTACAATGCCTTTAAAAGGTTTTTGTGCCTGTGTAACGGTTGTTATTGCAACGAAAAACAGTAACGAAGCAATAATGAAAGTGTGTTGTTTTTTCATGAATAATTGGGTTTAAAGTCAATATTATTTAATTCTGCGTAAGAGTTTATTCCATCTGATTTTGCCATTGAAAAGGCTTTTCGATTTATCGAGCGAGAGCCATACGAAGGAAGCTTTTCCAACTACATGATCTTCGGGCACATAGCCCCAGAAGCGACTGTCGGCGGAGTTGTGTCGGTTATCTCCCATCATCCAGAAATAGTCCATTTTTGGTGTGTAGGTGGTAGCTTCGGTATGGTTGATGTAAATTTTTCCATTCTTTTCCTCCAGGATATTTCCTTCAAAAACGGTGATTAGTCTTTCGTAGAGCGGAAGGTTTTCCGGAGTTAGCTCGATTACCTGTCCTGATTTTGGGATTGTGATTGGGCCATAATTATCAACGGTCCATTGGTAATTGGTGTCGTAAGGGAAAAGATATTTATAGGCTTCCTGTTCAAAATAGGCGTTGGCAGGTGTAAGGTACGGGGTTACTTCGGTTACATTGGGGAGTTTTATAATTTCTTTCGCCGACTTTTCAGTAAGTGTAAGGATGTATTCATTGGTCAGGGAGTTATAAGAAGGTTTTTCGGTAATGCCTAATTGATCAAAAACGCGGTTGTTGATTTTCTGTCCATTTGTTTTTAATCGGTAGGAGAGTTGTTTGATTCCTGGATCGTTATTCTTTTTTCCATTCACGTAAACGATTCCCTCTTTTACTTCAACTACATCGCCAGCAATGCCAATACACCTTTTTATATAGTTTTCCCTTTTATCCACTGGGCGATAAATAATTTCTCCGAAGTTCCGTTTATCTTTATTCACGCGTTGATAGCCAAATTGGCGGATCAGGGAATAATAGCTGGCATTGCTTTGAAAGGTGGTGGATACCGTATCGCCTTCCGGATAATTGAACACTACTACATCGTTGTTTTTGATTTTTGTAAAACCGGGATAGCGGTAATAGGGAAATTTAATCCATTCGACAAACGACTTGGTGTTTTTTGTTAATGGAAGGGTATGATGGACAAAGGGAAAGGAGAGAGGCGTTTCAGGTGCCCGGGGCCCGTAAGCCACTTTGCTTACAAAGAGAAAATCGCCTACCAGTAACGATTTTTCCATCGAAGAAGTGGGAATGGTATAGGCTTCAAAAACAAACATCCGGATGATGGAGGCGGCTACAACTGCAAAGATGATCGCGTCGACCCATTCGCGGGCTGTTGATTTTTTGAAAGGCGGGAGTTGGTCGGGATGGGTATAGGTTTCTTTTTTACTGAATCCCAGGTATGGGAGATAAATAAAACTCACTATTGCTGCCAATGCCAGATGTCCAAGATCGTTTTTTTTGTAGCATTTAGCCGTCTCCACGACGAAAAGAAACAGCATAAAATAGGCGATAAAGGGCACAAAAACCAGCAAAAGCCACCATAAAGGCTTTTTTATGATCTTAAGCCAGATATAAAAATTGTAAACAGGAATTAAACTTTGGTAGCCTTTGTACCCGGCTTCTTCAAAGGTTTTCCAAACAATTACCGGGTAAAACACTTTTACCAGTAAAAACGAGAGAATTACTCCATCCATGATTTTATGTTTACGTAATTAACGACAAATGTGACTATATGTTTTTTGAAATAAAAACTGCAATCTGTTAAAAAGAATTAAAAAGAACGTCATCCATGGTAAAGATACCTTTTTTTTGTTTGTTGTTGATCCATTCAGCGGCAATAAGGGCGCCGAAAGCAAATCCGGTGCGATTTTTGGCTGTATGACGGATTTCAATTACATCTAAATCCGATTCATAGGTAACGGTATGTATTCCGGTTACGTTTTTAATCCGTTCACTAAAAACCGGAATTTCACTCAGGTCTTCTCCTGCTTCTTCTGCTTTAACCCATCGCTCAAGCCGGGTGATTTTGTCAATCATTTGATTGGCAAGGTGAATGGCTGTTCCTGATGGTTTATCCCGTTTCTCTGTATGATGGATCTCTTCTATCGACGCATCGTATTGGGTAAATTTGTCCATCTGTCGGGCGAGCCAGGTATTTAGCAGAAAGAAAAGGTTTACCCCCGGGGAGAAATTAGCTGCCCACACCAGGGTACCCTCTTTTTCTTTGCAGCAGGTTATTATTTCATCCATGCGGTGATGCCATCCTGTACTTCCACAAACTACTGGTATATGCTCGTTGAAGCATCTTTTTATGTTGTCCACTGCACTTTCCGGAGTCGAAAATTCAATGGCCACATCCGCTATTGCAGCAAGCGGCTTACATTGTTTTTCCCAATCCTGTGGCGAATCGATAAAACAAACTACATTATGGCTTTTTCGTTCGGCTGCAGCCTGTACTGCTTTTCCCATTTTTCCGTATCCGATTAATGCAATTTTCATAGGTTAATTCATTAGGTTTTCGTCGTAGTAGTTAACTCCATGGTGCTGGAAATAAATTTTATTTCTGTGTTTTGTGCGGCAACATTTGGGGTCTTTTGGTTAAAATTTAAAGGTTAAAGCAACCCCGGTATAATGAATTCCGGGTGCTGGTTGAATTATTTTAGGTTTCCAGTCGACTGACAGATCTTCCGAAATATCGAAATAAAAGAAATGGGCATCGACAGTGGCATCAATAATAGTTAAACCGTACCAGAGGACGGTGAAGATAACCGATTGTTCGAGTGCGCGGCGATACAGATATTGGCCGTTGAGCAGTTGTTCTGTTGTTCCATACCGTACTGCATAATCGTTAGGGGGTTCACCTACAGCCCCTTCATGGATATAGTTATAGGCTGCAATGAATTTTCTGTATTCCGTATTGTTCGAAACGATGAGGTAGGTGCATCCTGCAAACCCGGCATATACGATGGGTATTTTCCAGTATTTTTTGTTGTAGGCTTGCCCCAGTCCTGGAAGAATAGCGGAATAGAGTGTTGCTTTTTTGGGTGAATGAAGATGTCTGGATGCGAGTGTGTCGGTGGTTACCTGCGTGGTATCGGGTGATTGCGCTTTCGCATTTCCATTTAGGAAAAGCAGCAGGGCGATCATGCCGCAGAGGTATATGGCCGTTGTTTTTCGCATAGCGAAGCACTTATTCGTGCATACGATTGAGCAGACGTTCAAAGTCTGTATCATTGTTAAAGTGCAGGGTTATAAATCCTTTGCCCTTCGAATCACGTTTGATATTAATTTTAGTATTAAAGTGCTCCGTAAGTTGGCTTTTTGCTTCTTTATGGCGGGGAGGAAGGGGAGTAATGGTTTTTTGTTCCGGCGATTTCCTGGTCGTTTTGATTTCGCGGGCACGATTTTCCACTTCCCGTACCGAGAGGTTTTCCAGAAGGGTGGCATTAAACAGCTGCATGCGGGGTTCCGATAGTTCAATGCCCAGCAGTGCCCGTGCGTGCCCCATGGTGATTTGTTCGTCCTGCAGTGCTTTTTGAATCTCTGGTTCTAACTTCAGTAACCTGAGATAATTGGTGACGGTTGATCGGTTCTTTCCTACTTTATCGCTTAAAGTTTCCTGGGTAATATGGCATTCTTCAATGAGTCGTTGGTAACTGATGGCTACTTCTATGGGATTCAGGTTTTCGCGTTGTATATTTTCCACAAGCGCCATCTCGAGCATTTGTTGGTCGTTGGCTACGCGAATAAAGGCCGGAATTTTCTCCAGCCCTGCAATTTTAGCCGCTTTCAGACGTCGTTCCCCTGAAATTAGCTGATAGCGGTCGTAGCCCATTTTTCTGACGGTAACAGGTTGTATAATCCCCTGATGCTTAATCGATTCAGCCAGGTCATTCAGGGCCTCTTCTTCAAACCGGTCGCGTGGTTGAAAGGGGTTGGCTTCGATGGAGGATAGGGGAAGTTCTGCAATCGCACCAACCACATAATTCCCGGAAATATCCCGTGATGTGATGTCGGTGTCGGGACTTTGCAAAATCGCATTAAGCCCTCTTCCAAGTGCCTGTTTTTTTCCTTTAGTTGTCATGGATAGAAATCTTATCTGAGTTATTCACCTGAGTCATATTGTTTTTTTGCAGAATTTCGCGTGCAAGATTAAGGTAATTTATAGCTCCGGTGCTATCTGCATCGTGCATTATTATCGATTCTCCAAAACTAGGTGCTTCTCCCAGTCGGGTATTCCGGTTGATGACCGTGTCGAAGACCATCGTTTGGAAGTGTGTCTTTACTTCTTCAAGAACCTGTTTTGAAAGCCGGAGACGACTGTCGTACATTGTGAGAAGAATGCCTTCGATATCGAGTTCCGGGTTTAACCGTGCCTGAACAATTTTTATCGTATTTAGTAATTTTCCCAATCCTTCGAGTGCGAAGTATTCACATTGCACCGGAATTAGTACGGAATCGGCTGCGACCAGCGAGTTGACGGTCACCAGACCGAGTGACGGGCTGCAGTCGATGAGTATAAAATCGTAGTTCTCTTTTACATGGTTGAGTACATTCCGCATCATTACTTCGCGATTGGGGATGTTAATCATTTCTATTTCAGCTCCTACCAGATCGATGTGAGCCGGCAGCAGGTCGAGGTTGGGGGTAGAGGAATTGAGGATGATATGCCTGGGATCGACATTGTCGATAATACATTCATAAATAGAGGTTTTGACGTTCTTTGGGTCAAAGCCGATTCCGGACGTGGAATTCGCTTGTGGATCAGCATCCACGAGCAGGGTTTTATATTCGAGTACCGCAAGGCTAGCCCCAAGATTAATTGCGGTGGTAGTTTTTCCTACCCCTCCTTTTTGGTTGGCAATGGTGATAATTTTTCCCATGGGATGATGAATGTTTCAGGTTTTAGATACACTTTACCTGAGCACAAAATTACATTAAAAAAGCGGGATTGAAAACTATGAATATTCAATCGTATTCAATTACCACAAAAATTGTTTGCTAAATTCAGGGATCCGGACTGTTATTTTTTTTGTGGAGTTTATTCGTCGTTACTTTTCAGGTCGTCGAAGGAGACATCCAGATGAATTTCTTTTTCCTGGGAGTCCGGATTAATGTGTTTCGGATCATTTTCCAAATCATCAATTGCTTCCGAAAGTACAGGGCGCTCTCCCGTACGAATAAAATGGATGGCATCATTTATCCCTGCTGTAAACTTCTCGAAATCTTCCTTATAGAGAAAAATTTTGTGTTTCTCATAAAAAAATTTCCCGTTTTCATTACTAAAACGCCGTTTACTTTCTGTAATCGTTAGGTATAACTCATCCGACCGTGTGGCCTTTACATCAAAAAAATAAGTCCGCTTTCCGGCGCGAATGGGTATGGAATAAATTTCGTTTTTTCGTTCGTTATTGTCTGAATCAAACTCTGCCATAATATTCTTCTTTAGGTTTCTTCGCTCTCCTTAGGCAAAAATACGGAATAATAACTGAATAAATCAAATACTGGGTCGGGATAAGGCAAAATATTTACCGCCCTTGAATGTATTATTTTGCCTTTATGAAATGGGTGCTGATAATTTTTCTAATTTTGTAGCCCTAAATGATCTTATAAATCGTATTACTTTATGTTAAATCGAAGGCAGTTGAGAGTAAAGGTGGTTCAGAGTATCTATGCATATGAGCATTCAGGTAACGAACGTATGGATCTGGGTGAGAAGGATCTGTTTACAAGCCTGGAGAATATCCGTCATCTGCTGGCTCGTCAGCTATCTCTACTTATAGAAGTCGTTGATTTCTATGCTTTCCGCATGGAAGAAGCCAAAAATAAATTTTTTCCTACCGAGGAGGAGCTGAATCCCAGCACCCGTTTTCTTGACAATAAGGTAATTGCGATGCTTCGTGACAACCTGAGCCTTCAGCGGCAAATCAAAGAATTTAAAATCAACTGGGCTGATTCAAAAGAGCTGATCCGAAAATTGTATCAGGCGATAAAAGATTCTGAGCTTCTGAAACAATATCTGCAGCAGGAATCCCACTCTTTCGCTGCCGACCGGGATTTTCTTGAAGATGTATACTGGGCATTTTTTGTGAATAATGAAATGTTGGAAGAGTATTATGAGGATGTTAATATTCATTGGGCTTCGGATATAGATATTGTTAGCAATATCATTCTGCGTTATTTTAAATCATTGAAACCCGGCAGCCCGGAGGCTTCAACGCTTCCCGAACTTTTTCCCATCGATGTTTTGGATGGTACCAGCGAGGACCGGGCTTTTATCCGTGACCTTTTTCGCCGAACGATTATGAATCGTGAACCCTATATTCAACTGATCAGCGACCGGGCAAAAAATTGGGATTTTGAACGCATTGCTGCCATGGATACCCTTTTGCTTCGAATGGCTGTAACCGAAATTCTTACTTTTCCATCGGTTCCCATTAAGGTGACCTTAAACGAATACATCGAATTGTCGAAAATATTTAGTACGCCCCGTAGTCGCATATTTATTAATGGTGTACTGGATAAATTGATTGAACAATTAAAAAATGAAAACAAAATCCATAAATCCGGCCGGGGCCTTATGGATAAGTAATGGAGATATGATGTGTAGATTATTTTTACTAATTGGACTTGCTTTCGCTGTTATGGCCTGCAATTCTTCGGGAAATCAAAAGGAATTACCCGGAGACGTTGTGAATATTCCTCTTTCGGGAGATGAAAAGAATTCCCCTACCGGAATGCCTGAGATCGTTTTTGAAACCCTGACGCATGATTTCGGCCGCGTGGTTCAGGGTGAAAAAGTTACCTTTGCCTATAAGTTTAAAAATGCGGGCAATAAAGATTTGCTTATTGTAAAAATCAGTGCCTCCTGTGGGTGTACCGTGGTAGATTATCCCCGCGACCCTATACCTCCCGGCGAAAACGGGATTCTGTATATTACCTTTAATAGTACGGCAAAAAAAGGATATCAAAATAAACAAGTTACTGTTATGGCCAATACACAACCCTCCAACACCGTGTTGTGGGTTAAGGCCAATGTAGTAACCAATTAACCCTTAAATACAAAACGTATGCATTTATTTCACATGCTCTTATTTGGTCAGCCACAGGGTGCACCCGGTGGCGAAGCAGGAAAAAGCAACTATTCTTCATTGCTTTTTTTGCTGGTTTTAATCGTGGTCTTTTACCTGTTTTTTATTCGTCCTCAGGTAAAGAAAACCAAGGATCAGAAAAATTTCCAGGAAAGCCTCGCAAAAGGCGATAATGTGATTACCGTGGGCGGAATCCATGGGAAAATTCTGGAAGTGCATGAAACCAGTGTAACCATTGATACCGGTGGAGGTGCAAAACTCCGCGTGGAGAAATCTGCTTTATCCATGGGAACTACTGCCGGTCAGAAAGATAAAAAGTAGAAGATGACCGCTGTAGTTCGAATGGGATGGAAACGATTTAAACAATGGTTTAATCCGTTCAGACAACGGCAACTTTCTGTTTTTTTAACTTGTGCAGGGATTTCTGCTGTGCTCTGGCTATTGATTCGCCTGTCAGAGAATGTTAGCTCCACCATCGATTACCCGGTGGTGGTTACTGATATTCCTCAGGGCTTCGCTCTTACCGATGTCTCCGACTCGGTGTTACATGTACGTATTGATTCACGTGGATGGTATTTACTGGGCCTCCAGCGGCTTGTGCAAAACCCAAAAGTGGCCGTTAGTCTGAGTAATGTTCGGTTGCAGGAACGTAATAATCAGTTTTTCTCTTCAATCCCTACCCGGGGGATAAAAGAGCGTATTGCACATTCGTTGGAAATGCATAACCAGTTAATTTCACTCACGCCCGATACCCTTTATTTTCGTCTCGACCCACTGGTGCATAAATTGGTGCCTGTTTTACCTGTTATTGATTTTGTGCCCGACCACCAGTTTTATCTCTATGCGGAGATTTCTGCTTATCCCGGCCAAATTGAAATCAGTGGTTTGACTGAGGATGTCAATGCCATTGATACCCTTTTTTCCGAATCCTGGAGTGGTACGTCGGTTCGGGGTCCGCTGGAAATATTTCTTCAGGTCGTTAAACCTCAATCCCGGTTTCCGTTAACCCTGAGTTCCGATTCAGTTCGTGTGGTTATACCGCTCGAGCAGTATACCGAATCTGTTGTTACTATTCCGATTGAAATTGTGAACGAATTGAATGCGAAAAAAATGCGCATCTTTCCCGATGAAGTAGAAATTTCCTATCTTGTAGCGCTAAAGGACTATGCTTCAATCGCTGCTGATGATTTCCATGCCCGGGTTGTCTTCCGGGGAGAATCTACCTCACGATTGCCCGTTGAACTGCTTTTTGCTCCCAAAAAATGCAGAATTCAGAGCATCAGCCCTGCAAATGTAGAATATATTTTTATGAAGTAGTGCTGAAAATTGGGCTCACCGGGAATATTGGAAGCGGTAAAAGTACTGTGGCTAAAGTGTTTCAAGCTATGGATATACCAGTCTTCTCTGCCGATTATCAGGCACGACAGTGTTATTTTATCCCGGAAGTCAAAGAACAGATCACAGCCACCTTTGGGCCTCAGTCCTATTTGCCCGACGGTGGGTTGAATACAAAATATCTGGCAGCGGTAGCTTTTAAAAGTAAAAATTCTCTCCAATCCCTGAACGCTGTTATTCATCCTGCATTACGTTCCCGGTTTATCTCCTGGTGTCTTTCTCCTTCCCAACGACGTAGTCCCTATGTTATAATGGAAGCCGCCATATTATTCGAGAACCATTTCGAGGATTTGGTTGATATTACAGTATGCGTTTGTGCCCCTGAGTATCAGCGTGTGAATCGTGTTGCACTGAGAGACGGATTGTCGGAGGACGAAATCATGCTGCGCATGCAACATCAGTGGCAGGAAGAAAAAATCTGTGCTTTATCAGATTATACGATTGTGAATAAGGATAAAAAAATGATCCTTACTGAAATTCTTACCTTACATTATTATTTCCTTGAACAGAGTAAACAGGCTTAGTCTGTGGGTTTAGAGTTACGGATGTACCGTTTCAGGCACTGATCATATTCATCCATTAATTTCCTGGTGATTCGATGATTCACTTCAAATGCACTACCTTCGCATCGTGCTACCGGTAAGATTTTTGGTGAAGTGCCGGTAATAAAAAGTGCCTCAGCTTTTTCAAGTATTTCCTGATAATCCCAGGCTTTCTCA
>RZYD01000532.1 GCA_009930445.1 Bacteroidia bacterium
CCCTTATTTTATTGAAGATAATAGCCTCTTTCCGGTATGGAAGGAGAAAGCCAATGCGGAAGGATTATTGTTTCGCACCGGCCGTTGGAATATCCCCGGAAAACCATTGGCGATTTTGGTTGATTTTACGGCCTATTTTCCGGAGAAAGACCGGATTTTTGCCGGAAATTGGGAAAAATATAAACTGGACAGCCTGTCGGGAGGATGGGATTACGTGGAGCCGGCCCTGTTTGGCTATGCCGCAGCCCGGGTAATTGAATCCTATTATGAGTATAATCTTGGGCCACAAGACCGGATCGTGGCACATTTTCATGAGTGGATGACCGGTACAGGCATTCTGTACCTTAAAAGTCAGGTTCCTCAGATTGGAACTGTTTTTACCACCCATGCTACTGTACTTGGCCGCGCTATCGCCGGAAATGGCTTGAAATTATACCAAAACCCATCGCAGTTTAATCCCGGGGAAATCTCCGGCAGGTTCAATCTCCGCTCTAAGTATTCACTGGAAAAACTGGCCGCACAAAATGCCGACTGCTTCACCACGGTGTCGTCGATTACTGCTGAAGAATGTCGGATTTTTCTTGGACGAGAAGTGGATTTTATCACCCCTAATGGATTTGATAATGGATTTGTTGCCTCTGATGAAGACCTTAAAGAAAAGCGAACAATAGCAAGAAAAAAATTGTTGGATGTTGCATCGGCTCTTTTGAATAGCGCATTGCCTGACGATGCGTTTTTGATGATTAACAGTGGGCGGTATGAATACCGCAACAAAGGAATCGATCTTTTTATCGATAGTTTGAATGCCTTGAATACCAATGGACTTAATGGACGAACCGTGGTCGCTTTTATTACTATTCCAGGGGATCAAAGTGGTGCAAGGAAAGATCTGAAGGCTAAAATTGGCCAGCCTGTTGATGAACACGCCGCTATTTCGGGAGAGTATCTGACCCACGGATTGCATAATCCGGGGTATGATCAGATCCTTAACCATCTTAAAGCGCACCGCTTTAATGAAATTCCGGAAAATAATGTACATGTCATTTTTGTTCCTACCTATCTGAATGGAGACGATGGGATTTTTGACCTCAATTATTATGATCTGCTGACAGGGTTTGACCTTTCTGTCTTTCCCTCTTATTATGAACCCTGGGGTTATACACCGCTTGAAAGCATTGCCTTTGGAATCCCCACGATTACTACCAATTTGGCTGGTTTCGGAAAATGGATTCAGGATCATGAAATCAATACAGAACAAGGCGTCACTGTTATTATTCGTGATGATAATAATTACCATGATGCAGTGAAGCAACTGAAGAACGCCATGGCTGCCAGCATTTTGATGGAGCCCGACATCCGGGTCGGGAGGAGCGCTTCCTCTAGAGTGCTTTCCAGAAAGCTTTTATGGGAAAACCTGATTCAATATTATAACGATTCGTATGCATTGGCGCTTTCAAAAGCAGCCTTACGGGCCGACCTTTATGCCTATAAAATGAAACCCGATGTGAAACCTTTGGTTGATGCACTGAAAACCAATGCACCCGTTTGGCGAAAGACAATGGTGAAACCAGTTTTTCCGGAAAAACTGAAGGCACTCCGGGCTCTAAGCAGAAATTTGTGGTGGTCGTGGAGCGTCGAAGCCGGGGAACTTTTCCAAATTATCGATCCTGCACTCTGGGAAACCTTTGCGCATAATCCGATTGCCATGCTTGAAAATCTATCCTATAAACGCCTTCAGGAATTGATTCGTGATAAGTTGTTTATGGATAAATATTCACGGGTGCTGCATGATTTTAATACCTATATGGCCGAAAAATCTTCTGACCCAGTCGATATTGCCTATTTTTCCATGGAGTTTGGTATTCATGATTCATTGAAGATTTTTAGCGGTGG
>RZYD01000533.1 GCA_009930445.1 Bacteroidia bacterium
ATTTTTAATAATTTTTTTTCGGCTGAATTAGGTATCTTTAAAGAAATTATATAATTTTGCCGTCCTGAATTTAAAGAGGGTAAACAAATGGCAAAGAAGAGTAAAGATGCAAGAATCCAGGTCATCCTGGAATGTACCGAGCACAAGAATAGCGGAATGCCGGGCACTTCAAGGTATATCACTACTAAAAATAAGAAGAATACCCCGGATCGTCTTGAAATCAAGAAGTATAATCCGATTCTGAAAAAAATGACTATTCACAAAGAAATTAAATAATTTGAGTTATGGCAAAGAAAACCGTTGCAACACTGAGAACAACTACAGGTAAGGATTTTGCCAAGGTAATCCGTTCTGATAAATCACCTAAAACAGGTGCTTATACCTTTAAAGAAAGTATTATACCTTCGGATCAGGTAAAGGATTTTCTGGCTAAAAAATAATTACGTCTCCGTATATCCGAAACCGGAAGAAAAGCTTTTTTCTAGCAAAGAAGAAAGCTTTTTGTATTTTTATAATCCTTAAATTTATATACTATGGGACTGTTCTCTGTTTTTTCGAAAACGAAGAAAGAAGAAATTAAAGTCGACCTCGATAAAGGCCTGGAAAAAACTAAAACCAGCGTCTTTGCCAAACTCTCCAAAGCCATTGCAGGAAAGTCAAAAGTCGATGACGATGTGCTGGATAACCTGGAAGAAGTGTTGATATCATCCGACGTCGGTGTTCAAACTACAATAAAAATTATTGAACGTATTGAAACACGCGTGGCAAAAGATAAATACCTTGGCATTACCGAACTCAACCGAATCCTGAAAGAAGAAATTGCAGCCCTGCTGGCTGAAAACGAAAACGATAAGCTTATTGTCGGCTTTGATTTTCCTAAACGTAACACCCCTTATGTTATTCTTGTAGTAGGGGTGAATGGGGTTGGAAAAACTACCACTATAGGCAAAATGGCCTATCAGTACAAAATGGCCGGAAAAAAAGTCGTGCTCGGTGCTGCCGATACATTTCGTGCAGCTGCAGTCGACCAACTTGTTATTTGGGCCGGCAGAGCGCAAGTTGATATTGTAAGCCAGGGGATGGGTGCCGATCCTGCTTCGGTTGCATTCGATACCCTTAGCTCTGCAAAATCGGCAGATGCAGATGTTGTTATTATCGATACAGCGGGTCGTCTCCATAACAAGTTAAACCTGATGAACGAGCTTGCAAAAATTAAAAAAGTGATGCAAAAGGTAATTCCGGATGCACCCCATGAGATTCTCCTGATTCTTGATGCTTCAACCGGCCAAAATGCGATAGAACAAGCCAAACAATTTACAGCTGCCACAGAAGTAAATGCATTGGCTCTGACGAAACTCGATGGAACGGCCAAAGGCGGTGTCGCTATTGGAATCTCTGATCAGTTTAAGGTTCCGGTGAAGTATATCGGTATAGGAGAAAAAATATCCGATCTTCAAATCTTTGATAAAGTGCATTTCGTCGATTCACTCTTTGGCGAAAAATAAGGAACAAATTTATAGCATGAAAGGCAGGCTGATTCAAGGAAAATCTTACACCTTCCGGGTAATAAAGAAAATTACAACTGACGAAGGTTCTGCCTGCTGGATTCTGGAGGATCCTTTCGGTTACCGGCAACTACTCGATGCTTCTTTTTACACCCAATATCCCATCACCCCGGGAAATCTTCTCGTTTGTAAAGTGGATAAAATTAATTGCTCCGGAAAAATTTTTCTGGAACCAGAACATCCTTTGTATAAAGAAGGCGACGTATACGATTTCCATGTAATCACTTCGTTTTCGTTTGGATCAGATTTTTTGGTTACGGTAGAAGATAATAACAAATCGACACATACCCTGACGATGGCAACGAAACCTTCATCCATTGCACGT
>RZYD01000075.1 GCA_009930445.1 Bacteroidia bacterium
GTAAAAGTACAACTATTCATTAAACCGGCACATCCGGATTGATTTTTTACCTTTGCAAAAGAAAGGGTTTAAAATGACGGGAAACGACACCTATATCACCATTACAAAAGAGAGCGAAGGATACTTCAGGGATCGGGGGAGCAAATTTTATGCTTTTGCCTATCCGGTAGAAAACGAAGAGCAGATCAAAGACCGGCTGGAATACCTTCGAAAAAAATATTTTGATGCACGACATCATTGCTATGCCTGGGTGTTAGGCCCGGAAAAAACAACGTACCGGATCAACGACGACGGGGAGCCGGGCAATTCAGCAGGAAGACCCATTTATGGCCGGATCCTTTCACATGACCTGACGAACATCCTCATTGTGGTGATCCGGTATTTTGGCGGGGTAAAGCTAGGGATTCCGGGGCTGATCCATGCCTATAAAACAGCAGCTGAAGAAGCCATTACCCAAAACACCCCAATAACCAAAACCATCAATACGGTTTTTGAACTCACGTATGCCTATCCGTTAATGAACGAGGTGATGCGCGTGGTGAAAGAAGATAACCTGAATGTCATACTTCAGGATTTTGGTATGGATTGCCGGCTTCAAATTTCCGTTCGACGTAGTGCAGCCGATAGCGTTGAATCTAAACTACTATCTATCAGAAACTTAACTATAACTAACTTATTTACAGCATAATACATAATTACTTTTGTACTTTTTTTCGTTACATTTGTTAATAAATATTTTTTTGAACAGCCTTTTTTAAAAAAATGCCAAAAATATTTTTCGATTCCATTCCTGACAAAATTGCAGATATTTTAGAAATCTGTTGAAGTATAAGGGATTCGAACTATGACAAAAAGGTTCCTGCCACTTTGCTCAAAAATTAGTGTTTATAAATCACTTATTCAAGTCGTGAAGCTCTTTTTTTTTCACTTTTTTATAACTTACTTTGTTCAGCTTTTCAAAGTCAGAAAATGTGTTTTTGAAGGAATACATAACGTAAAACTTTACAAAATACAATCTGTACTGAAATCAACTAAGGAGCAAATATATACATACGAGAAACATCAGTATGATGAACAGAAACCATAATGTTGTATGGGATAACTGCTTGTCGGTAATCAAGGACAACATTAATTACGAGAGTTTTAAAACCTGGTTTGCGCCGATTAAACCGGTAAAGCTTGCGCAAAATGTGCTCACGATACAGGTTCCGAGTCAGTTTTTTTACGAATGGCTTGAGGAGCATTTCATAAACCTGCTCCGCAAAGTGATACGTGCCGAACTGGGCCCGAACGGAAGGTTAGAGTACGACATTGTAATCGACAGCTCCTATATGCAGGACACAAATCCACTTACCATAAAAATGCCCACCACGAACAAAAGAGATACGCAGAACCCCTCCGTATCGATGCCCATTGACATAAACCGCGGCGGGGCAGCAAGAGAAATCCCCAATCCGTTTATTATCCCCGGGCTAAAGAAGATCAAGGTACAATCGCAACTGAACGAAAGCTACTCCTTTGAAAACTTTATCGAAGGCGACTGCAACCGTCTGGCGCGTTCGGCCGGGTATGCCGTAGCCGGAAATCCCGGAAAAACAGCCTTCAATCCCTTGCTGGTTTATAGTGCTGTAGGACTGGGGAAAACCCACCTTGTGCATGCCATCGGGCTTCAGACGAAAAATAATTATCCGGATAAAACCGTACTTTATATTACATCCGAACAATTTATTCAACAATTTCTTGATTCAGTAAAAAATAACAACCAAAACGACTTTATCCACTTTTACCAAATGATGGATGTGCTTATTGTGGATGATGTGCAGTTCCTTGCCGGAAAAGAAAAAACACAGGATGTATTCTTCCATATCTTCAACCATCTTCATCAACGAAGCAAACAAATAATTCTTACCTCCGATAAACCTCCTGTCGAGATGAAAGGTCTCGAAGCCCGGCTGCTATCTCGCTTTAAATGGGGGCTGGCCGCTGATCTCCAGATCCCTGACCTGGAGACCCGCATTGCCATTCTGAATAAAAAACTTTATAACGACGGCATTGAAATATCAAAAGAAGTTATCGACTATATTGCCTACAGCATCCCCACCAATGTCCGTGAACTGGAAGGCGCGTTAATTTCTATCCTGGCCCAGTCGTCGCTCAACAAAAAAGTGATTAACCTGGATCTCGCCAGACAGATGATCGACAAATACGTTAAAAATACAACCCGCGAAATATCCATCGACTACATCCAAAAAGTAGTCTGCGATTATTTTAACCTGCCACTGGAATTAATTAACTCCAAAACCAGAAAACGGGAAATCGTTCAGGCCCGCCAACTGGCAATGTTCTTCTCAAAAAAACACACCAAATCGAGCCTGGCCACCATCGGGCTCTACTGCGGCAATAAAGATCATGCCACCGTGCTGCATGCCTGCCGAACGGTGAATAACCTCATCGAAACCGATAAACAGTTTAAAGTTTTTGTAGAAGAAATTGAAAAAAAGATAAAATTGTAAGGATCCCCTTCCACCGGTTGCATTTTTACATCAATTTTGCTAATTTTAGGCTTCCCTTAGGTTACTTATCAAACTATGAATCAAAAAATATACTTATGAATGTACTTTTTGTATGTGTTGGAGGGATTTGCAGATCTCCTTTAGCCAAAGGCATATTACAACAACAATTCGACAGCAACAAAATCATTGGGAAGGTGGAAGCCGCAGGGCTGGAGCCCCACCACATCGGGCATCCGGTTGACAAACGCACACTCAGGGTGGCAAAAGAACACGGCATCGATCTTTCGGGTTATACTATGCGCTTGTTCAGCCCGGATGATTTTAACCGATTCGACCGCATCTATGTTATGGATCAACACGACTACCGTGAAGTCGAATATGTGGCAAAAAAAGAAAATGACATGAAAAAGGTTGATTATGTAATGAATGTAATTGACGACGAGAAAAGAAGCAAAATCGTACCCGACCCATTATATAAAGGCTACGCCTCCTTTGAGAAGATTTATGAAAAACTGGAACGGGCCTGTAAAATAATCGCCGACGAAGCATCACATTAAGATGACAAAAAGCTATCCTACCAGGGCAGACCTTCTGGCTGCCCGCAACCGGATTCAGCCCCATATTCATAAAACACCAGTACTAACCTCCGAAACGCTGAATCGAATCACCGGTTTGAATCTTTTTTTTAAATGTGAGAATTTTCAAAAAACCGGGGCTTTCAAATTTCGTGGGGCCACCAACGCCATACTTTCCTTGTCACCCAAAGAAGCTCAGGCAGGAGTTGCGACCCATTCTTCCGGGAATCATGCACAGGCACTGGCGCTGGCAGCCGCGCAACGCGGAATACCTGCATACATCGTAATGCCAGAAAATGCACCCCAGGTTAAAGTTGCCGCCGTGAAAGCGTACGGCGGTCAAATTACTTTCTGCCCAGCTACACTCCGTGCCCGTGAACAAACATTGCGCGCGGTTATCGCCAAAACAAAAGCAACAGAAATTCATCCCTACAATAACCACACAATAATATGCGGCCAATCAACGGCAGCGCAGGAATTACTGGAAACCATCCCCGGACTCGACTGGATTATAGCCCCTGTGGGTGGTGGCGGGCTCCTGAGCGGCACGGCGCTGGCATGCCACTATTTTGCCCCCGATACCCGGGTAATGGGTGCCGAACCCCTGGGGGCTGACGACACCTGGCAATCGTTTGTCAATAAAACACTTATCCCCTCAGTAAATCCCAAAACCATTGCCGACGGGCTCCTTACGTCACTAGGTTCACTTACCTACCCCATTATCCTTGATCATGTTCACACGATTATCCGCGCCGATGAGCTACAGATTATCAATGCCATGCGCGACCTATGGGAACGCATGAAAATTATCATTGAACCTTCAGCTGCTGTGCCCCTTGCAGCATTACTTGCACAGCCCCTTTCCGGCAGTGGAAAAAAGGTCGGGCTGATTCTGAGCGGAGGAAATGTTGACCTGAATAAACTTCCCTGGCAATGAACCACAAAAAAAATACCGGCACTTTATATCTTATTCCCGCATTACTGGGAGGAGAAAACACACACGATGTCCTTCCCGAACTCAACCACACCGTAATCAACAGGCTACGACATTTTATTGTGGAAGATTTACGCAGCGCCCGCCGTTTCCTGCGAAAAACAGGATTTACGCATGACTTTTCAAACGTTACTTTTGGTGAAATTAACAAACATACCGATCCTTCAGAATATGTACAACGAATACAGCCACTGGAAGAAGGATTTGATATGGGATTAATTTCTGAGGCCGGTGTTCCTTGTCTGGCCGACCCGGGAGCGGAAATTGTCAAAATCGCGCAACAACGAAACCTGCAAGTTGTTCCCTTAACCGGTCCTTCCTCCATCATTCTGGCATTAATCGCTTCGGGATTCAATGGGCAAAATTTTTGCTTCCACGGCTACCTTCCGGTTAAACCGCCCGAACGGGAACAGAAAATTACCGAACTTGAAAAAAATTGCTATGCGAGGCATCAAACGCAAATTTTTATCGAAACACCCTACCGCAACCTCGCAATGATCGATAGTCTGCTTAAAAAATGCCGCGGAGAAACATTACTCTGCATCGCCTGTAACATCACCCTGCCGGAAGAATCTATCCGTACAATGCCCGTTGCGGAATGGAAAAAATCAGCGCTTCCCTACCATAAAAAGCCCACTGTTTTTTTGCTGTTCCATCCTTAAAATGAAACCTGAAAGCTTTTTCCTCGTCTTAACGCCATAACAGAAAAAACAGTGAAAGAGACCATTCTTGAAATCCAAAACCTGAACAAACGCTATGGAAAAATTCATGCCGTAAACGATCTTTCGGTGAAAATCAAGCAAGGACAGATCTATGGCATTCTTGGCCCCAATGGAAGTGGAAAAACAACCACTCTGGGGATCATACTAGGGGTAATAAACGCAGATTCAGGGAGTTATAAATGGTTTGGCCAAACGCCCAATGCGGCAACACGACGAAAAATTGGAGCGATTCTGGAACATCCTAATTTCCTTCCTTATCTGTCGGCAAAGGAAAACCTAAAAATCATTTGCCAGATCCGAAATGTTCCTTATCAGGATATCGACCGGGTGTTGCAAATAGTCAATCTTTCCAGCAGAAGTAGAAGCCTTTATAAAACTTACAGTTACGGGATGAAACAACGCCTTGCTATCGCTGCGGCGCTGCTGGGCGACCCCGGAGTACTTATTCTGGATGAACCCACCAACGGCCTCGATCCGGCAGGAATTGCAGAAGTGAGAGCGCTCATCCGTAAAGTGGCTTCAACAGATAAAACTATAATTCTGGCCAGCCATTTACTGGATGAAGTACAAAAAATCTGCACCCATGTTCTGGTCATCCATAATGGGAAAAAAATACAATCCTCAACCGTTGAGGAGATTGTAAATAACGGATATAAAGTGGAGATCGAAGCCGCTGATTTTATCAACCTACGGAAATCAGCAGAGGAATCGCCATTCATAAAAAGCTTCAGTGGAGAGGGAAACAAACTCCTGTGTACCCTTGAGGAAGGCAAAACTGCGGAAGAGGTAAACCAGTATTTTTTCTCCAAAGGAATCGTTTTAAAACAATTGAATCCTATTCATCAATCCCTCGAACAACACTTTTTAGCCTTATTAAACGATGATTAATTATTTTACGATAGAATTTCTAAAAATACGGACCTATAAAACCGTTTGGATTCTCCTGGGTATTTTCATTCTGGGCTTTGCCCTTGGCGGAAGTGCACTGGAATCGATGCTAAACAAAACCATTACGGATAACACTTCGGGAAGCCTGATACCCCTGCCAGGTTTTAGCCTTTACCTTTTCCCGTCAGTTTGGCAAAATCTATTCTTTATAGCTGGATTTGTCAAACTTTTCCCGGGGTTTCTATTTGTAATGCTGGTCACCAATGAATTTACCCACGACACCATCCGGCAGAACGTAATCACAGGCATGAGTAAAAACCAGATTCTCAATTCAAAGGTGGTGATGGCAATATCTATTGCACTGATAACCACACTGGCGGTTTTCCTGATTGCGCTGACCAACGGGCTAATTCATAAAACTCCAGAGATTCCTTTTCGTACCCTTTTTCAAAAACTGGAATTTGTTCCCGCCTATTTTCTTGAAATGATGACATACCTGATGGTTTGTCTCTTTTTTGCCCTGACGCTTCGTAAACCGATCGTGGCTATTCTCAGTATGCTGGTATACAGCATCATTGCAGAGCCGATTATCGCTTATAAACTTGGGGCATCAATGAACCAATTCTTACCGCTGAAAGCCGCCGCCAACCTGATTCGTATTCCAAGAACCACCCTGATGGAATTCTTTGGGTATGAATTTCAGGAATATGTTGCCGGGAAAGACATTTTGATTTGCCTGGCCTACTGCATTCTCTTTTACTTTGTGCTTCGTCTGATCATGAAACGACGTGATCTTTAAAAAAAACAAGGCAAGCAAAACACAGGGGATATATGGAAAAAGCCAAAAGGCAGGCTGCCCCAAAATCAATAGGAACCCGCGTACCGACGCAGAAACCATTCAACGGATAAGAGTAACAGAATAAATAAAAATAAGCGAGGGTCATGAACCAGGCTCCGGAAAAATTCCCGATAATAGATCACCGGTTTTGTAACAGTATCCTCCGCCAAAACCTCCTGAAGCCGGACCATCTGATCTGGATAAAAGACACTACCACCATTCTTCGTTGCAAGATCAAACAGCAACGAATGATCGGCTACTAAAAGACTCAATTCCATATCCCGGGCGGCCACAATGAATGCACCAAAGGCATTTGTACGTGTATTATTCCGTACAACAGTCGCCGTATACGTATAGCGACCAGGCACGAGCATACCCGCGTCAAGTGAATACCCTTTCTCCCCCGGAATCATGGAAAAAGGAAACGTCTCTCCCATTTCATTGGTAATCACCAGAGCTACGTCCGGTGTATTGGTTAATTCAAAGTTATCGTTGTACACTTCAGCCGTAAACTCCACCGGTTCATTTTCATAAAACCGATCAGCAACCTCTACAACAAAAAATTTCTTTTCCTCCATAACAGAGAGGTATTGCAAAATTCGAGCTATTAACCGATCGAAAGCGGCCGTATTATCCGTCATACGAGCGGAAGCCATACGCCATTTCCAGAAACCGTCGCCCATTAAAAGGCATTGTCGCGAATCGGGGGTTTTAGTCAACGAAAGCAACGGCATTTCCGTGATGACATTGCCGATCTTCTGGTTCAAAAGAACGGAATTGCCTGCTGATTGCAAAAATTCGGCAAACGGAACTGAGAGCGGGGGAAGCTGGTCTGCGATATCGGAAAAGGCAGGCGGAATGGTGAACGCCGAAAAGGCATCATTAATTACGGGAAAAGAAAGCGAATAATCCGAAGCTTTATTCACGATCTGCACGCCGGAGGCCAAGGCGTTAAAACCGGAAGCCTCATCGGCGGTAGTAAATATGATAAACAAAGGGAACCCTGACTCCTGAATCTTTTTTATGAACAAGTCATTCGAAGGAATCCCATAGAGGATTAATATATGATACGATTCCAGGCTGGGAGTGCGGGCAGAATTCAGGTCATAATAATCGATTTCATAAGCATTAAGCGCTGTGATAGCCTTCATCAGAGCGGAAATATCGGGCGAAACAACAGAAGAAAGCAAGGCGATTTTTTTTCGTGAATCGAGTACATTAATATAAAAATCGCGGGAATTGTTTTGTATATTTTCTTCTTGTTCGGAGGTAGAAATTCTGACGGAAAAACGTTGTAACCCGACCTCCATAGCCTCCACAGCAAAGGTGAGTGTATGAAAAAATCGCTGAGAATCAGGTGTTAGCGTTTGGGAATAGAGGCGTTTCCCGTTATGATAGACCGAAATAGACATGGGCACGGAATGAGAAAGGACGGCACCCACTTCCACTTCGACAGGAAAAACATTGTTTAAATACGTATAGGTATTGGTTAAGAGACGCCGGATATAGCGGTCGGTTTTCCGGGTAGTATCACCAAGAGCGACAGCAAAAAGCGGGGCATCCAGGGCATAAGCTCTCGCCGGGTCAATTCCCCGGTTCATAATTCCATCGGAGGCCAAGACTACCGCTGCCACATTCCTTCCCGAAAAACGACGCGACAGATCGGTACAAAGCATGGAAATATCCGTATAATAATCACCATACTGCGGTGAAGTTCCTTCCGAAACCGATTCACCAAAAAGAAAATTACGGACCGTATACTGGGCTTCGAGATGCTTCCCAAATGTGACCCATTGCTTTTCCCATTCCGTTTTGTAATACAACGAATCGCGCAGTGCAGCAATCGACTGGCTATTGTCGTGTGCCAAAACCAACACTGGCTTTTGCACCGACTTTGTTATCTGTTGCATGAGCGGATTAAACAGCAAAAAAGCGATAGTGGAGACCGATACCATACGCAGTACAAAAAGAAGGAGGTGCTGCCATAAAGCGAGTCCTTCAATTTTATTTTTCCTGTAAAGAATTACAGCATAAAGAATACCAGCTGCTGCAGCAAACGGCAACAGATCTTTAGAGGTACCGATAAGAATGGAAAGCGTCAAAAGAATCGTCGTTAATCAATTAAGTATTCATTCCACCACAAACAGTAATCACCTGGCCGGTAACATAACCGGAGAGGCCTGAAGCGAGGAACAGGGCCACATCGGCTACATCTTCGGGCTTACCGGCGCGACGCAGGGGGATTTGCTGTGTCCACCCTTCACGCACCTCAGCGGAGAGTTTATGGGTCATTTCGGTTTCGATGAAGCCCGGGGCAATAGCATTGCAGCGCACATTTCTGGAACCCAGCTCCTGGGCGACCGATTTAGTAAAGCCAATTAAGCCAGCTTTGGAAGCCGCATAATTCGCCTGTCCGGCATTACCACTCACTCCAACTACAGAGCTCATATTTATAATGGAGCCTCCTTGTTGTTTAATCATATAGCGCTGAACCGCTTTTGTCAGATTAAAAGCACTCTTCAGGTTCACTCCAATCACCAGATCCCAGTCCTCTTCAGTCATCCGCAGCATCAGTTTATCGCGGGTTATCCCTGCATTATTCACCAGAATATCAATGCGGCCAAATTCA
>RZYD01000076.1 GCA_009930445.1 Bacteroidia bacterium
AAAAACCATACGGTAAATCCGCTCAATGGGATCGCTAAAATAGGAATTCGGATTAACACTGGAAGTAATGATATAATTTCGGTCTTCATCAGCCTTATAGGCTTTGAGTGTTACCGGTGTCATATTTTCACCTTCAAAGCGAACCAAATCAAACTTTTCAGGCAACGAAGAAGGATCAATATCATCGACTAAATCACGGCTATTTACATTATCAGCAGAGTGGAAAAATTTATTAACTGCAAGTGAATCAGCAGGTTGTCCATCAATGGTAAAGAATCCTGCATTTTGTCTTACCAATTCGTACGACGAGCCATCAGCAAACTGCGTATAAACGCGTGTAATTTTTGTTTTGTCGGCTTTAAAAAGGACTTTATTGCGGTAATAAGGTAGATCGTTGGAAAAATTTGCTTTCAAATAGCCATCGACAGCGTAGGTTGCCTTATCCCCTTCTTCACGCACGAAAGTGGTGATACGGCCCTGATTATTCACAGCGCCTGCATTCTGACTTTGTTGTGACATGTAGTTAAAGTTACCAACATACAGCCTTTTTAATTTTTTCTTACCTGAAAAAAAATCCAGGATAATGGCATTGGTGTCGGCAACATGAAATTTTGCCCAGGTGCTTTTATCGGATCCTGCCATTCGAACCGATGGCATATTAACACAGGAATGCAGAAGATTATGAACCATATTGGTATCCGCTTGGTACGATTTTTCATTTTTAACAACCTGCCAACCGGGTTGGCTCTGATTTCGCACCAATGACATAGGCACATCAGAATCAGGAAGTTGAAAAACAATTTTATCAATTGTTTCAACAGGAATCTGAACCAGCTGCTGTTTGAAATTACGTTCACTTTTGCGTTTTTGGGGCATCAGCACTACAAAAACGACCAATAACAGAAGAATAAAAATCGAAATCCAGAGTTTAAATCTTTTACTATTTAACATAACCAACCTCCATACGTTTTACGCGCAGCGCATTTTTTCGCTGACGGCGAATGAATCCATATACAATAATAAGAAAAAGTGGGAGAATAAAGTTGATCCACTTCAAAAGAATTTTCGTTGAATCTTCGAGCTCTTTGATTGGACGAGAGGTTATTCCTTTTGTTCGTAAAGCAATAAGCCCTGTATCATCCGAAAGCCAATCGATAGAATTCACTAACAGACTCACATTGTCACCAGCGAGTTGTTGGGCTTGTTGGCCTTCCCCGTTAACTGCAAAATCACCATCACTAAAAACCACTAACGACAAAGGAATTCCGTCGCTGGTAATCCCTGTTATTGCAGCTCCTAATGTAATTCCGGAAAGTGGAAAATCATTTTTTGACCATTTTTTCTGAATATTAAAATACACCGGAGTAGGTTGTGTACCGGCATGGTCAGAGGAAGAAACAAGGGGTTTGAATTTCACGGTAGTATCACCCGTAAATGAAAGCGAACTGGCAAAAGGAAACACAACATTTTCCAGTCCTTTAGTAATGGGATGATCAGCAAAAACAGAAGCCATTGGCAGGTAATGAAACGGCATTTGGGTAGTATAAGAGAAAAGGCCCTGTTGTTGACGGACGCCCACAGAGGCACAACGTTGATCCACAACAAAATCCGATTCCAAGACAATCCCTTTTCGTATAAGCCATTCTTCCAGCCCGGTTTCCACGGCGAAGCCCTGCATGGTTTCCAGGTTTCCTTCTACCCGATTCAGTGCGAGGACAAGATTTCCGCCCCGCGAGAGAAACTGATCAAGTTGGGTTTTCTCCCAGTCCTGATATTGATCGGTCGGTTTCAAAATAACGGCTGTACTAAACCCTGACAAGGCCTCTGTAGTATCAGATAAAGTAACGGCTGTTACCTGGTAAAGCACATCAAGCTGGCTTTTGACTTGTTGGAGTGCACGTAGCGAAGGTTCGCCATGCCCCTGAATAAAAGCGACTGCGGGCTTATCTTCCACCGATAATTTCTTTACTGATGAGGCGAGAGCATATTCCATAGCCGCCGATTGCTGAACAAACGGTATTACCTCTTTACGGTCACCATATTGCAATAAAGCCCCCAGGTAGGCTTTTTGCTGTTTTACCTGGTCTTTTTCGCGGATATTAATTAATAAAGGCTGCACGCCCTGTTGCATAGCCTCCATTTCCGATTGTTCATTTTCATTCGGATTTACAAATTCATAAACTACATTTCCCCGGCTCACCTGAGAAAATTCAATAAGTAAATCTTTAAAATCCCTTTTCACTGCGCCATAAACGGCAGGTAAGTCTTCCGTAAAATAGGCGGTTACCGTTACCGGTTCCTCCAGGTTTCGCAATATTTCTTTGGTGGCCTCACTTAGGGTATACCGATTATCCTGGGTAAAATCGAGACGAAGAAAAAAAGTTCCCGAAAGAAAATTAATCAATACCACCACACCCAAAATAATAAGCAGTTGCGTTATAAATGTTCTTTTATTTTTCATTTTCCGGATTTTTTATGCATCAGACAATGATCGTTTTGACAGAATTGAGACGGAGCCTAAGAGGCCGGCAAAAGCGATCGAAAGAAAATAGATCAGGTCTTTTGTGTCAATCACGCCCCGGGAAATAGATTCAAAATGGGTCGATAAGCTCAAATAGTGGATAATTTCACCCATAAAGCCAGAAATACCCCGGGCAAGCACATCAAAAATAATGTGAAAGAAAATACCAATAAGCAATGCCAGCAATACGGCTACAATTTGATTCTTCGATACCGTGGAAGCAAAAATGCCGATTCCGGTATATGCTGCACTCATCAGAAGAAGCCCAAGATAACCCGACAGGACCGCGCCATGATCGATCGGTCCTAAGCGGCTGATGGTAAAATAATAAGGCAAGGTTAATACCAGGGCTACTGCAATTAATAGTAAAGTGGAAAGAAATTTCCCACTTACAAACTGCCAGTCGGTTACCGGTTTTGTAAGCAAAAGTTCAAGGGTTCCTGATCGTTTTTCTTCAGCCACCCCGCGCATGGTAAGTAAGGGTACAAAAAAGAAAAGCGTCCAGTAAGCGATGCCGAAAAATGGCTGTAGTGTCGCCTGATTAATCAGGAAGATATCCTGACCTGACGGCATCCATGTAAAGAAACCCGTAAAGCCCAAAAAAAGGACAAGCATCACATACGCCATCAGAGAGTCAAAAAAGGAATGCAACTCCTTCTTAGCTATTATCCATATCTGTTTCATTTGCCAGTTAATTTTTGTTACGATCCGATGAGACGCCAAGGTTACAACTTTTGCAGTTAATTTTTTCGTTGCGCAATTTGTGTCGTTTCATCATCACATCATTTTATTGATCAATTCTATTTCATAGTAAGATTACGGAAAACATCTTCCAGTTTTGTATCGACCGGAATGAGTGCCGTTAAAAACCATCCGTTATCGACGCAGAGTTGAAAAATTGCTTTTCGCGACGACTTCCCGTTTGCCGAGGAGACTTCAAAACCCGGAGTATCACCTGCAAAAAAATTGACTGATTCGACTGTTGGGATGGACTGAATGGCAGTAAAAATTTCATTTTTTTCGCCTCCTTCAATGGTTACCCGTAGGAGTTCATTGCCCCTTGCAGTTTTGCGCAATTCTTCCGCTGTACCATCGGCAACAATTTTTCCTTTGTTAATAATCAGAATGCGGTCGCAGGTTGCCTCCACTTCAGCCAAAATATGGGAACTTAGGATTACGGTTTTCTCCCTTCCAATTTTCTTGATCAATTCCCTTATTTCAACAATCTGATTCGGATCGAGGCCCGTAGTAGGTTCGTCGAGAATCAGCACTTCAGGGTCATGAATCAATGCCTGAGCCAGTCCAACCCGCTGACGGTAGCCTTTCGATAATTCGGAAATGAGTTTGTGTTTCTCGCCTTCCAGTCCACATACATTAACCATTTCGAGCACTCTGCTTTCCCTTTTATCGCGCGGGATACCGTGCAATTCAGCCACAAAGTGCAAATAATCGAGCACAGCCATTTCGCTATAAAGCGGATTACTTTCAGGGAGATAGCCAATGTGTTTTTTGATTTCTTCGGGCTGGTCGAGCACAGAAATATTCCCGATTTTAACATCACCACTCGTAGGAGCAAACGAGGTTGTTATTGCTTTCATAGTAGTGGTTTTTCCTGCACCGTTGGGTCCGAGAAAGCCCAGCACTTCCCCGGTGTGGACAGTAAAAGAGATATCATCCACAGCGCGCTGGGCACCATACTTTCTGGTTAAATTTTCTACTACAATATCCATATTTAATCTTCGGTTTGTTAATTTGATGCAAATTAACGAAACACAAAAGATTTTGAAAAGCAGCATTAACAAAATTTAACAAAGCGGGAAGGCAAGTACCCGATTGGTCAATAAAAACTAATGGCCTGCTTTACGTCGACCGGGAAAAAACTTACCGGTAAAACTGCGATAATGTTTAAAAGCCTCGCCGAAATGTTTGGCCAGATGGCGATCTTCGCGGGGCAGATGCAGAAAAAGGAGGGGGATTAATCCGACAAGTGTTGAAAATCCTGCGAAGTAATTCTGAAGAAGAAAAATATTCCCAATACCAATCAGAAAAAAACCAGTGTACATAGGATGCCGTACCCAGGCAAAAATTCCTTGAGTAACCAGTTCGTCATTATAGGAATGTTCATGGCCCATCCACCAATATTTTCCAAGATCGTGGTGTGATTTATAAAAAAGCCAGACGCCAAAGGGGTAAAACAGCGACATTGGGAGCGATAACCCCAAGGGAAGCCCATAATTACAACAGCGAAAAAGGGGAGTAAAAATATAGAGAAATGGGATAATATAAAAGCCAGAAAAAGCCCATACACTGAATATAAACTCCATGGGATTCGAGGCTCTCACCGGCAATTGTGATTTTCGGGAAACTTTGTTATAGCGAAGACGAATCACAAATTGAAGCACAACCCCAATTAAAAATACTGTTTTAAAAATCAGTTGTTCCATAACTCATCCATTGCGACTGTACAAAGCTACGACAAAAAGCAAGAGAAAAAAAGTATGGCAGATCTCGGAATACCGGCCATTATCGGCGATTAAAATCCACCGAAGAGAAAACTTAAGCACATACCGGGAGCCATAAAATCAGCATTAGTAAACCCTTCGAGCTGATTAATTCCATAAGCCAGCTGACATTCAGCGCCAGCCCGAATTTTAAAAAAGCGGGTAATATTTGCCTCCACGCCCACCATAGGCGTGAATATAAAGAAGGATTCATCATAAAAATGATGGTATCCACTTTTCGTTTCGGCACCGCCCCATCCGGTTTTAATGCTTACTACAGGATGAAGGGCATTACGGTAATTAAACTCATACCCCAGCCAAAATCCGCCATGGCCATACCCAACGATTTGATTTTGGTCCTGGTCGGGGATAAAAGCGCTGTTAGTAAGGCCAGTTCCGTAAGCCCCAACGAAGAAACTGTTAATTAAAAGACCTCCACCACCTCCCATAAAATGACCAAACTCACCGTTTAGCATCGCGAACGACATATCCACGCCCCCAAAACCGGAAATCCGGGTAATTTTCACATTAGAGAAGACTGTTTTAATCGCATCGTCCTGTGCAGAGACCGTGAAGGGGATTAAAATGATCAGAATTACCAGGGAAAGAAGTAAACGTTTCATAATTTGTATGTATTAGTTTTCGTTAAGGACGCAGGAAAAATAAGAATGTTGTCAAAAACAAAAAAACCGGCAAATAGAAATGCCGGTTTTTCCCAGTTTATGGTTTCGGCCTAATAGCGTTGCCGGCCTTTGTAATGCGTATGGAGAAGCGTATGCGACTTATGGCCCAACGGTTGTCCGAGGAACTCTTTATAAAGTTGCTGTACCTCCGGGTTTTCATGTGATTTCCGGATGGGAAGGCCTTTATCTTCGTCATAAATGGCCTGAGCACGTTTAGCACGGATTTCCTGATTCGTTGGAATTGGTTGTCCACCGCCACCAAGACATCCACCCGGGCAGGCCATAATTTCAATAAAGTGATAATGGGCTGTTCCTTCGTAAACTGCCTTCATGAGCTGGTAGGCATTCTCCAGTCCATGAGCAATAGCACATTTGAGTTCAGCGCCTTCAAGGAAATTCCATTCCGGAGTACATCCTTCAATTTTAACAGTCGCCTCACGGATCCCTTCAAACCCGCGTACGGGGAGAATATCAAGGTTTTTAAACGGCACCTCACGACCGGTTACAATTTCGTACGCCGTACGCAAAGCGGCTTCCATCACGCCACCAGTGGCGCCAAAGATAACACCAGCACCGGTAGAATCACCCATAATCCGATCGTATTCCATATCGGGGAGGGATTCAAAATCAATCCCTGCCTGTTTGATCATCATGGCCAATTCGCGGGTAGTCAGAACATAATCGACATCTTTGTAACCACTGTCACGCATCTCAGGACGGTCGGCCTCATACTTCTTGGCCGTACAGGGCATAATGGAAACAGAAACGATATCCTGTGCCTTAAGGCCTTTTTTCTGCGCATAGTAAGTTTTAGCCAGAGCACCAAACATCTGCTGAGGTGATTTACAAGTGGAAACATTATCCAACAATGAAGGATAGGTATGTTCAATAAACTTTACCCAGCCGGGAGAACAGGAGGTGGTCATGGGAAGCTTCACGGAAGTATCGCCGTCAACGAGCACCTTTTTCAGGCGGGTAAGCAATTCTGTTCCCTCTTCCATAATGGTCAGATCGGCCGTAAAATCGGTGTCAAGCACAGAATCAAAGCCGATATGTTTGAGGGCAGAAACCATTTTATGGGTCACCCGGTTACCCGGATCAAATCCAAGCGGTTCGGCTAAGGCAACACGAACAGCGGGGGCAGTCTGTACAATTACGTGTTTTGTTTCGTCATTGATAGCATCCCATACTTCATCAAGATATGAACGTTCAGATAAAGCACCAGTTGGACAGCGGTTAATACACTGACCACAATTGGTACATACCACTTCGTTCATGGGTTTGTTCAGAAATGTGGAAATCCTTTGATGTTCACCTTTTCCGACAACAGCCAGTGCACTCACGTGCTGTATTTCGTGGCAGGTACGAACACAACGCTGACAACGGACACATTTACTGTCGTCTTTTTGAATCGCTGGAGATGAAATATCAATTGTATGAACCCCTGAAGTTTTCACCAGATCGATAAAAACATGGTCACCCACACGGTATTCACTGGCTAATTCCTGCAATTCACAATTTCCATTTTTAAAACACTTGGTACAATCGGCATTATGTTCAGAAAGCAGTAATTCGATAACATTTTTACGTGCATCCCTGACTTTCATACTGTTGGTAAAAATTTCCATGCCTTCTGAAACAGGTGTAGCACAACTTGCTACCAGGGTACGGGCTCCTTTTTGTTCAACCACACAAACGCGGCAATTGCCAGCCACAGAAATATCCGGGTGATGGCACAGCGTAGGGATTTTAAAATTGAGCTTACGGGCAGCGTCGAGTATGGTAGTACCTTCCGGTACAGATACCGACATATCATTTATTTTGAGGTTTACTAAATATTCGCTCATGATCGTTAATTTTTTTGTTAGCAACGCAATGAATTAATAAATCATCTCTTCTCTAAAGTTATCAACAATAGAAATAAAGGGATTAGCCACCGACTGACCCAATCCGCATTTCGAAGCCAGTTTCATAGTACCGGCAAGCTTCTTCAGGTCATCGAGATATTGAGGAGGACGTTCTTTGCGTTTGACCGCCTCCACACCTTTTAAAAGTTGCTGGCAACCCACACGGCAGGGTGTACATTGACCGCAGGATTCTTCGGCAAAAAATTCGAGATAATCGTGTAACACATTATACATAGAGCGCGAGCTGTTAAAAAGCATCATAGAGCCTCCGGTAGGAATTCCTTCAAAGCCAATAATGGTATCTTTAAAGTTTTTCCGCGGAACGCAATGACCGGATGCGCCACCCACCTGTACTGATTTAGTATCTCCGTCGCCGAATTCGTCAACAAATTCCTGCACGGTCATTCCCAGTTCCAGTTCATAGATTCCGGCAATAGGTGTGTCGCCCGAAACAGAAAATACCTTAGAACCGCGGGAATCGGTTGTCCCCATATCTTTAAACTGTTTAGCACCAAGGCGGGAGATCATAGTAACATGGCAAAGGGTCTCTACGTTATTGATCACCGTCGGTTTCCCATTATATCCGGATACAGTCGGATAAGGCGGTTTATTTCTGGGTTCCCCGCGTTTTCCTTCCATTGATTCGAAAAGAGCGCTTTCTTCCCCACAGATATAGGCGCCACTGCCCGATTTGATGGAAACCGTAAAATCAAAGCCCATGGATTTAATCCGGGCATTAAAATCATTTAGGATAACATTTAACTCTTTAAGCAGGAAATTATACTCGCCACGCAGATAAAGAAAACCTTCTTTGGCTCCTATAGCATAACCACATATAGCCATCCCCACAAAAATTTTCAGTGGAACTCTGGAGAGAATCTCCCGGTCTTTAAAAGTACCCGGTTCGCCTTCATCGGCATTACAGATCACATATTTAACTGCGCTGTCTTCGTTTTTTGTGAATTTCCATTTCAGCCCGGTAGGAAATCCTGCACCGCCGCGCCCTTTCAGGCCTGAGTCAATAATATCAAGAATTATCTCATCGGGATCGCGCTTAAGGGTGTTCTCCAGCACCTCATAGGCATTACATTCCACATTTTCAAAGATGAGATCGACTTTTTTAAGCTTTTTATCTTTCATAATAATGCTTTTTCAAAGGGTTAGTAGCTTACTTGGTGTTTCGTTCATACTCCTGAATGATTTCAAGAGCCTTTTGCGGTGTCAGTTCCGGATAAACGTCATCGTTTACCAGCATCACCGGCCCTTTGTGGCACCAGCCAAGGCAATTTGCCGTAAGAAGCGTAAACTTCTTGTCATGGGTGGTTTCACCAACTTTAATCTTCAGCGCGTCTTCAAGTGCCTGAATGATCTCATCTTTCCCCTGCATGTGGCAGGCAATGGTTTTACATACCCGGATCACATTTTTTCCTCGGGGTATAGTATCCAAAAAAGTGTAAAAAGAAGCAGTTCCATAAACATCTGCGGTCGACAGATCCAGTGCTTCTGCAATTTCAAGCATCGCCTCT
>RZYD01000077.1 GCA_009930445.1 Bacteroidia bacterium
AAAAAATTCAGTGGAATAATCAGGTTCCCCAGGTTTCCCTGTCGAGGCTGCGAAATTGTATGGCCTCGGCAACATGCTCTGGCCGGATATCTTCCGATTGCTCCAGATCAGCAATAGTGCGGCTCACTTTCAGAATTCTGTCGTAGGCTCTGGCTGAAAGGTTCAGCTTTTCCATGGCATTTTTTAACATACTGTTCGAGGCTTCATCCGTGCGGCAGTATTCATGCAACTGTCGTGTTGACATTTGTGCATTGCAATGCGTGCTTTTAATGGTGTAGAATCGTTTTTGTTGTATTTCCCTTGCTATCACCACGCGTTCGCGGATGGTTTTACTCGACTCGCCGTTTTTTGCTGTGGATAGCTCTCTGAAAGGCACAGGTACTACCTCAACGTGGAGGTCGATGCGGTCGAGCAGAGGCCCGGAGATTCGGTTGAGGTATTTCTGTACCACTCCGGCACCACAGGTACAGGCTTGGGTAGGGTGGTTATAATAGCCACACGGGCAAGGGTTCATGGCGGCTACGAGCATAAACGAAGCCGGGAAGTTGATGGTCTGCCTTGCGCGTGAAATGGTGACCATACGGTCTTCCATGGGCTGGCGCATGACCTCCAGGGCTGAGCGTTTGAATTCCGGCAGTTCATCAAGAAAAAGCACACCGTTGTGCGCCAGTGATATTTCGCCAGGCTGTGGGAAAGTGCCTCCTCCTACCAATCCGGCATCGGAAATGGTATGATGTGGCGACCGGAATGGTCGCACTGTAACCAATGCGCTGTTTTTGCCAAGTTTTCCGGCTACGCTGTGTATTTTAGTGGTTTCCAGCGCCTCGTAAAGGTTAAGCGGGGGAAGGATCGAAGGCAACCGCTTGGCCAGCATTGTTTTCCCGGATCCGGGGGGGCCGATAAGAATTACGTTATGCCCGCCAGCCGCCGCTATCTCCAGTGCACGCTTGATATTTTCCTGTCCTTTTACATCTGTAAAGTCATATTCATAGTTGTTTACCCGGGAAAAAAATTCTTCCCGGGTATTAATTATTACCCGCTGGAGTTTCTGTTTCTCGTTAAAAAAATGGATTACCTCACTGATATTATTTACCCCGTATACCGTTATCCCCTCCACAATGGCCGCTTCACGCGCATTTTCCATGGGGATGATCAGCCCTGTGAATCCCTCTTTTTTGGCCTGTATTGCAATCGGTAACATCCCTTTGACCGGGTTAATGGTCCCATCGAGGCTCAATTCCCCCATGATAATGTATTTGCTGATCTCTTCTGATTTTATTTGTTGAGATGCACCCAGAATCCCTACGGCTAGCGTCAGGTCATAGGCTGCACCCTCCTTACGGATGTCAGCAGGTGCCAGATTGATGACAATTTTTTTCCCGGGAATGTGATAACCAACACTTTTTAATGCAGTATCAATACGGTGATGGCTTTCTTTTACTGCACTGTCGGGGAGTCCTACCATAAAAATATTAACACCGACTTCCACGCTTATCTCCACTGTAATGGTGCGTGCACTTACACCCATGATCGCACTTCCGTAAGTTTTAACCAGCATATTTTTCGTCTTATCTATTCGTTAATACGAAAAACAGTGAAATGTGACCATATTTTTGGAAAGAAAATGATCAGGGTTTATAGCCAGCTTGTTTTAAAAGTGCTTCAGCATCTTGATATTCAATAATTTGCTTTACTGAAAGGTTGGGATTTTTTATTTGAAAGGCTTGCACAATTTGCCATCCGATGAATTGGCCCAGGCGTGCAGGTGCTATATCGCCAAATTCGGGAGAGGAAGGCCCGGTTAATAAGAATTCTTTTTTGTATTTCGGATCCGGGGAGAAAAGGATGTCGTTTTTTAATAAAAAGGCCCATAGTTCTTTTTCATGCTTTTTACACCAATTGAATTGTTCCGGAGTATATTGAATTACTATTTCAGGTGAAAGAAAGGGTGCCAGCTGATGGATGCCGAAAAGTGCAATCCCTTCTGTAAGCATCTCTTCCAGCAGTGTTGTGCCTGAAAGGCCTGGCATAACACGCCGGATAACCGACTCGGCGGCATCTCGTGCAATGTTTTCTTTTGTGAACTGACGGCTGATGTATTTGGGAATTCCCAATTGGTCATAATGTTTGTAATCAGCACCAAGATACATATCAAGTGAAATCAATAGCATCGAGTCAATAAAAACTACCGGATGTTTGAAATCCAGCCCGCTAACATAGGTATATACCGAAAAGGATTCCTTATCAGGAAAATGTGTTTTATAGTTTTGGATTAATACCCCCATTTCTTCCTCCAGAAATTGGAGATCGGGGTATTTTTGCTGACAATCGTTGTAAAATTCATTAATTAACGGATCGTTCAGGTACCCGGCGAGTTGAATAAGATTCAGTGTGTCGTTGATGTCTCCTCCTAAAAACACCGGGTAGGAGTCTTTTAGTTTTTGTAACCCGGGTTTTAAATTCGTTTTATCCAGCGCAAATAAATCTTGTTCGTAGCGGATAATCGTTGCTGGCTCTGCTTTTCGATAGGGTTGCGGTGATGTGCAGGAAAACAGGCATGCGCTGCAGCATAGTATTGTGAGGTAGCGTGAAAATTTTTTCATTTGAAACGTTTTGGAAAGAATTATAATAATTTGATTCCCAAACTAATGTTAATGGTTCGGTGGTAAAGGGAGAATCCCGGGTTGAAAAATGAAAGGTTTGTGAGCCCGGCTTCTGTTCTCAGATCAAGCGTGAACATGAAAATATCCAGCCCTACACCCGCCTGTACCGAATAAAAGGCATGATTGAAAGTTTGTTCCGATAAGGTATTGAAGGTTTCGGTGAGGCTCATTTCAGAATTTACTATCCTGCTTGCTGCAGGCCCTGCCATTATCCGGAGGTTCACCTTATCGGAGTCGATGAGTTTGATCCCTACCAATAGCGGAAAATCAATACTGCGAAATTCAAAGTCGCTCTGCAGTTTTATCCCGTCAACTGTTTCCGTAAGTATTCCGCCTTTATTAATAAAGTAGGCTTCAGGCTGCAGGAAAATTCTGGACAGGTTAAGACGGGCAAATATTCCGGCATGGAAACTCTCTGTTAAGCCCTCTTCGACATCGACCAAACTGACCGCCATTTTATTGCTCGTATAACCGCCTTTCATCCCAAAATCAAATATTCCCTGTCCCTGAACCAACGAAGTGAAGGGAAGGGTCAGGGCAATTATTAAAATACAGGCTTTTTTTATCATTGCTTCGGTTATTGTTACTTTAGCAAATGTACTCGTATATAGTTAAAATTGCAATATGTATCGTAATGATGATCGTGAAATGATCAGTTTCGCTACCTTTGCAGGGTAAAAGTTGTTCCATTTCTAACAAAAATAAAAAAAAACTGTTATTTCTTTAAACGATAAACCAAAACATATGGAAAAGAAGGTTCAATTCATGGTAGTGATCATAATGTTGATGCTTCCTGTTAGCTCTTTTGCGCAGCAGAAACCGTTTAAACTTGGATTGCAGGTGGCTCCCGGTCTTGGATGGCTCCGGCCGGATGCTACTAACACTAATTATTCCGGCGAAGGTGCTATGTTTGGCCTTAGCTGGGGTTTTTTGAGTGATTTTGCACTTACGGATAATTATTTCGTCTCCACCGGTTTTAATTTGCTTTCCAATACCGGAAAGATCAGTTTTCCGGATAAACGAACCATTGGTGGGGTCGAAAATGTGGGAAACACCGAACGGAAGTATAAGCTAAAATACGTTGAAATTCCAATTACGCTGAAAATGAAAACCAATCAATTTGGTGCGTTTAAGTACTTTGGTCAGATCGGTTTTGGCCCGGCTTTTAAGGTTTCAGCAAAAGCCGATGATGTGTTTAACTACGGTTCAAATAACCTTTTAAACGAAGAATCGGACATCAGTGATGAAACGGGTTTATTGCAGGCCGGCTTGATTTTTGGCCTTGGAACCGAGTACTATGTGGATAAATCGACCGCCATTACCGGGAGCCTGATTTTTCGTAATGGCTTTACGAATGTCCTGAAAGGAGAAAACAAGGTTACTCCGGATATTCAAAACAATGCCACGCCTTTTACGGTGCAGCTTTGCATCGGTGTGATTTTTTAAAGCCTCTTATTATGCGTATTGCGCTTGCTCAGATTAATTATCATATTGGTCATTTTGAGCAGAATACCAAAAAAATTGTCGCTGCTGTTGATCGGGCCCGGCTTCAGGGATGTGATGTTATTGTTTTTTCAGAATTGGCCATATCGGGATACCCACCCCGGGATTTTTTAGAGTTTGATGATTTTATCCGGAAGTGTGATGCAGCTGTCCTTCGTATTGCTGCTGCCTGCCATGGAATAACCGCCATTGTAGGAACACCGGTTACCAATCCTTCTCCGGCAGGAAAAAAGCTTTTCAATGGGGCCGCTATTCTGCGCGATGGGGCTATACTTGGGTATCGCTATAAAACCCTCCTGCCCACGTATGATGTTTTTGATGAATATCGCTATTTTGAACCTAACCGCTCGTTTGAAACGGTCGAAATCAACGGGATTTCCATAGCCCTTACCATTTGTGAGGATTTATGGGATCTGGATGACGACAGGCTTTACTCCCGGGGCCCGATGCAGGATCTCGTTGCCATGCATCCAGATCTTATCGTAAATATTGCGGCTAGTCCGTTCAGTGCGGCACAGGCCGCACGGCGTGAACAACTGTTACAAAAAAATGTAGCATTCTATAATCTGCCCTTGCTTTATGTTAATCATGTGGGCGCGCAAACCGAGCTTTTGTTCGATGGTTCTTCCATGGTTGTGGATGCCGATAACCAGACGATTCATACTATGGCTTCTTTTGTGGAGGATTTTTCTGTTTTTGATTTTTCGGATGGCAAATTTACTCCGGTGGTTTTTGAGCCGTCTCTACGGGATCCTTCGCCTATGGCCAGCATTCACAATGCGCTGGTGATGGGGGTGCGGAATTATTTTGAGAAACTGGGCTTTGAAAAAGCAGTGTTAGGGCTTTCCGGGGGAATTGATTCGGCTGTTACGATGGTGATTGCCGCTGAGGCTTTAGGTTCCGAAAATGTAATCGGTGTACTTTTGCCATCGCAGTTTAGCTCAACACATTCCATTGATGATGCGCAAGCTCTTGCTGATAACCTGGGAAGCCCTTACCATATTATCCCCATTAAGGAAGTGTATGATGTAGTGGGACAGGGGCTGCATCCCTGGTTTGCTGGGCTCCCATTCTCTCTCGCTGAAGAAAATATCCAGGCACGAATTCGTGCGGTATTTTTAATGGCACTATCGAATAAATTTGGCTATATTTTGTTGAATACCAGTAATAAGAGTGAAGCGGCTGTAGGGTATGGAACATTATACGGCGATATGTGCGGCGGCCTTTCTGTGTTGGGCGATGTGTACAAAACGCAGGTCTTTGAGATGGCCGAATATATTAACCGTAACGGTGAGGTAATTCCTGTCAACACAATTACCAAACCACCTTCTGCTGAATTGCACCCTGATCAGAAGGATTCCGATTCCTTGCCGGAATATGGCGTGCTTGACCAGATTTTATTTCAATATATTGAAAACCGTAAAGGCCCGTCCGAAATTATCGCCTTAGGATTTGATGAAAACTTAGTCAGGAAAACAGTGCGTATGGTAAACACGAATGAATATAAAAGATATCAGGCGCCTCCGATTCTTCGTGTTTCATCAAAAGCTTTTGGTATGGGCCGGCGTATGCCCATTGTTGCCCGATACCTGGGATAAAAAAAGGCTGTCCTTGCGGGCAGCCTTTTCAGAAGATGCTGATTACGCTTCTTCCACGGCAATAATTTCGGGAAGGGCTTTTACCATGGCTTTTTCAATACCATCTTTCAGGGTCATACGGCTGTAAGGGCATGATCCACAGGCTCCCTGTAGTTTTACTTTAACAATATTGTCAGGGGTCAATTCCACAAAACTAAGATCGCCTCCATCCTGTTGCAAGTAAGGGCGGATTTGATTCAAAACATTAATGACCTTGCTTTCTAATTCCTGATTTGCCATAAATTATAAATATAGATGAATAATTACTTAAGCGTGTTCACAACCCTCTGCATTGGGGTTAATCTCTACTTTTACAGTGGGTTTTAAAACGGTATTTCGGATACTTAATTGTGTGAGCAGATTTTCCGTAAGTTCATCAAAGGCTTTTGCCACTGGATGATCGGTTTCCAGGGCTATGGGTTTGCCAACATCGCCTGAATCACAGATGCCTTGCACCAGAGGTATTTGCCCAAGCAGCGCCACGTGGGATTCTTCGGCAAGTTTTTTTCCACCTTCTTTTCCAAAGATAAAATATTTATTTTCAGGAAGTTCTTCCGGTGTAAACCATGCCATATTCTCAACCAGACCCAAAATAGGAACCTTGATGGCTTTTGATTTGAACATACCAAAGGCTTTTCTTGCATCGGCCAGCGCTACCTCTTGGGGAGTGGAAACTATAACTACTCCGGTAACAGCCAGAGACTGCACCAGGGTAAGGTGGATGTCGCCTGTTCCGGGAGGAAGGTCAATAACCACATAATCCAGGGCTCCCCATTCGGCATCCCGGAATAATTGCGTGAGCGCTCCGCTCGCCATAGGTCCACGCCACAGCAAGGCCTGATCGGGGTCAACAAAGAATCCAATTGACAGTACTTTGATGCCGTATTTTTCAATTGGAACAATTACTTGTTTCCCGTTTTCATCCTTGATATGGGGTTTCACATTTACCAGATCGAACATCAGGGGAACCGAAGGGCCATAGATATCGGCATCGATTAACCCTACTGAAGCTCCTGTTTTTGCCAGCGAAATGGCAAGGTTGGCCGCAACGGTTGATTTTCCTACTCCGCCTTTGCCTGAGGCAACAGCGATAATGTTTTTTACTTCCGGAAGCAACTTTTCTGTTTGCTTTGCCGGATTATGTTTAGGTTCATTCATTGTAAAACGTTTTATATTAAGATGCTCCCGCTAAGGGTAAGCAGAAAATTTATACAAAGGTAGAATATTTTTATCGATTGCTGTTGGAATGGGTGGATATCTTTTCCTGTTAGCCGCACTTGTTTGCGTGTACTGTTTTTTGTGTTATTCGCTTAGCCCATTAGTTCGTAGGAAGAGATTTGAACGGGTGTATCCAGTGACCGAAGTATTCTTTCCTGAAGAATACCCTCGCGGGCGTCATGTTCGTAGCCGAAGGTGGCTCGTACACCGTAGGACACAAAGTGAACAGCCCGGTCAAGGGCGATGGGCAGCGAATCGCCTTGCAAAATGGATCCGCAGATTACACTGGAAAAGGTATCACCTGTTCCGGGGTATTCTGCCGGTAGATAATGGCATCCTGTTTTCCAGAACCTTTTGTCGTTGGCATCCCATGCGATAACTGCACTATGGCCGCCATCACCCGGAACGCTGGTGATAATTACTGTTTCAGGTCCTTTTTGCGCCAAACGCAGGGCGTAATCCTTAATGGTGTCGATGCCAGCTTCCGGATTGTACGGTTCATCAAGTAAAAAGCAGGCCTCCGTGAGGTTGGGCGTGATAATTTTTGCAGAGCAAATGAGCTTCTGCATACTTTTTATCATTTTCGAATCAAATGTTTCATAGAGTTGCCCGTTATCACCAAGCACCGGGTCAACCATAATCAGGGAGTCGGGCTGGCTGAAATCTCTGATAAAATCGGCAACAATGATGGTCTGCTCCGGTGAGCCCAGAAATCCACTGTAAATACCGTCAAAATGAAGACCCAGCTGTTTCCAGTGAGCCATAATCGGCCGCATATGTTCGGTCATATCAGCAAAATGAAAATTGCTAAAGGAACTGTTCGTCGATAATATGGCGGTAGGTAACGGACAAACGTAAATTCCCATGGCCGACAAAACTGGCATAACCACCGTCAGTGATGATCGGCCATAGCCGGAGAGATCATGAATTGCAGCAATTTTTTTAACCGGGCTTTTCATTGGAAATGATTTTTACAAAGGTACGAAAAGATCCTATAGCGCAAGAAATTCTTCGATTGTGAGCTCTCTGGCGGGATCCCAGAAAAGGGTTTCAAAATCCTGAACCCTGTCGTTTTTAATTTTTACGCCTTCCGACTCGAGGAGTTCGCACATCATTTCCAACCCGCCAAAATGGTTCTTGCCGGTGAGCATTCCTTGCCGGTTCACGACCCGGTGCGCATGAATGGATCCGGGGTGGCTTTTCGTTGCATTTAAAGCCCAGCCTACCATACGCGCCGAACCTGGAGCACCGAGGTATTTTGCAATTGCACCGTACGAGGTAACACGCCCGTATGGAATGTGCCGGGTGATGGCATATACCCGGTCGAAGAAGTTAGTTGTCATCCTGAAGTTTTCTGAAATGCTCAGTAAAGATATTTGTTGTAATGCAGTATGGCCTATTATAACATTCCGAATTCAGTCTATAACGCAAGTAGCTGATAGTGCGACCTTTACGGAGCCATTGTTGTTCATAAAAAGTCTGTATTTCTTTTACGACTTCGTCCGGGTCTTCCTGGTAAAGATTGTTGTATTCAGCCAGCAGAAGGTGACCTTCCATTGCGATTTGTTCCCGGGTATAGTGATAAAAATCCGGATGGTCTGTTTTTAAATGAATAATACCCTCTTTTTGTAAAATATTTCTGTATCGCCGGTGGAAATGGGGGGAGGTGAACCGTTTTTTCGATTTTGCTTTTTGTGGATGGGGTTCCGGAAAAGCGATCCAGAGCTCGGAGAGTTCCGCTTCCCCGAAAATATACTCCAGAAATTCTGCCGATGTGCGAATAAAGGCAACATTGGGGATCTTTTCTTCTTCAACGGTTTTGCAGCCTCTCCAGAGGCGTGCACCTTTTAAATCCAGACCAATAAAATTTTTTTCAGGGTTTCTTTTGGCCAGTCCGACTGTATATTCTCCTTTTCCACAACCCAATTCCAGTACTATGGGATGGTCGTTTTTAAAAAAGAGGGGGTTCCAACGGCCTTTCATTTCAAACCCTGCCTGAATTTCTTCAAAAGTGGGCTGAAAAAGGAAGGGAAATGTTAGATTTTCCCTGAATTGTTGATTTTTTTTCTTCACACGCTACGAATAGGAAGTTTAGAATCGGGCGACAAAGATAAAAA
>RZYD01000534.1 GCA_009930445.1 Bacteroidia bacterium
CTTGTTCATTCCGACCTGGAAATTTCCAAACCCATCATCAATAATGCCGCACGGCCCACTATTAATATTACAGATGACGACTACACCAAGGCGGTTGAACTCATATCAACCGTTAATGGACGCAGATACGGCGTATATGTCACCTTTTACTATCAGGAATTATTGGAAGGAAATCCGGATCCGATTAATAAAAACATTGTCTGGCGTGCATTTCCCGTAATGAAAGCCACAACGGCCGATGGCGGAGAAGAACTGGGCTTCGACTTTGTGAATAAAACATTCTGGAAATGGATTAATGATAACGTACCCTACACGGATGCAGAAAAAGAAAACAGTGTATTGGAAAGGTATGCTGATCAGGTCGTTTTTACTTTTGAAGTAGCTGAAGATCAATTTAATACATATATGGAGGTGTACGAACCCAGCGTTTCTCTCATTCAGGACCGGCCGGTATTTACCAACATTAACAATGGCATTGGGCTTTTTGCTGCACGCTTCTCAAAAGAAAGAGCCTTTTATCTCAGCGAAATCTCCTCCAATATCTTATGGGACGATTACTACGAATTAAAATTCGTTAACCCGGTAAACTAGCATTACCGTTCCTCTCTGACGAAATGTCACCGCCTGTCAGAAAACAGGGTTATTCTCAATTTTCTTTTTAATGATTTAATTATCAATTATTTACATTATCACAACAGGGATTCGACATGAAGCCAAAACACTCCCGTTCCGGCTTTGGCATAATCATTGACAATTGTGCCCGGAAAAAATTGAGTTTAATCACATAAAAAATAATGAAGTAATGGGAAAAATTATTGGCATTGACCTGGGAACTACGAACTCCTGCGTTGCCGTAATGGAAGGTAACGAACCGGTTGTTATTCCTAATTCCGAAGGCCGCAGAACTACGCCTTCTATTGTTGCATTTACTGAAAACGGTGAACGTAAAGTAGGTGACCCTGCAAAACGTCAGGCGATCACAAACCCCACACAAACCATTTTCTCCATAAAACGAATTATGGGAGAAACTTTCGACAGGGTGACCAAAGAAGTAAACCGTATTCCTTATAAAATAATTAAAGGCGACAATAATACGCCGCGTGTACAGATTAAAGATCGTACCTATACCCCTCAGGAAATTAGTGCAATTGTATTACAGAAAATGAAAAAGACAGCCGAGGACTATCTCGGACAAGAAGTAACAGAAGCAGTTATTACTGTTCCTGCGTACTTTTCTGATTCACAGCGTCAGGCAACGAAAGAAGCCGGAGAGATTGCAGGGTTAAAAGTACGCCGGATTATCAATGAACCTACAGCTGCTTCACTGGCCTATGGGCTGGATAAAAAAACCGGCGATCTGAAAATTGCTGTTTTCGACCTCGGGGGAGGCACCTTTGATATCTCCATTCTTGAACTGGGTGACGGGGTGTTTGAAGTTAAATCAACCAATGGGGATACCCACCTCGGAGGGGATGACTTCGATCAGGTAATCATCGACTGGCTGGCACAGGAGTTTCTTAACGATGAGAACATCGACCTCAGGAAAGACCCAATGGCCTTGCAGCGCTTGAAGGAAGCCGCTGAAAAAGCTAAAATTGAACTTTCAAGCAGCAACTCAACCGAGATTAACCTGCCCTACATCATGCCAGTGAATGGTATCCCGAAACACCTTGTCCGCACCCTCTCGAAAGCAAAATTCGAACAACTCGCTGATTCTTTGATCCGGGCAACCATCGAACCCTGCAAAAAAGCACTCAGCGATGCCGGCCTCTCCGCTGCACAAATCGATGAAGTAATCCTGGTGGGTGGATCCACACGTATCCCGGCTATCCAGGAAGTAGTAGAAAAATTCTTTGGGAAAAAACCCTCTAAAGGCGTT
>RZYD01000004.1 GCA_009930445.1 Bacteroidia bacterium
GATAAGTGTTTGAAGAGCTAGTATTTATTTTATAATAGTTAGAACCATTACTGTCTGGGCTTTTAAATACAAAACAGTATTTATTACCAACAGTCAACGAGACCCTGTTAAAATTAACTTTAAAAGGACTACCACCATTAAAAACTTCATCTTTATCTAGCTCAACACTATCTAAAACACTACCCGTTGGATTTTCACTAGCGTCGGCATTATATACTTCTATTGTCAAATCGCTTGGAGTTCCTGTCCAAATAGTTATATAAAAAGTAGCACTCATTAAATATCCTTTAGTAGCCTTAAAAGATTGTGAAACAATATCATCATCACGAATATCCCACTGAGCTCCTCCACTATTAGTTTGCGTTATTTCTTCCGTTTCTCCTGTTGGTTTCAAAATATCACCCCATTTTGTCAACGGACTAACACTTGTTCCACCAGTTAATAAGCCTGTTAATGATATACTATCAGGGTCAATACTACTTGCGTTCTCGGCCGGCCATTTATCCCCTGCGTTAAATTTATATTTTGATAAACTCATAAATTTATTTTAATTTCCTTTCTTTTAAAATGTTTCTAAATTTCTTTTTTATTTTTTTGTTGTCTTTCAAAAAATGAAAGGGTGTATTAACTTTATTAAACTCCTCTTTTGTCCCATTATATTCAGCTCTAATAACTTTATGCTGAAAATTACACTCAGTCACAACTTGATAAGCCTCCAAGTCGTCAGCGACCTCAACCTCAACGATAACAATATTCTTTTTTTGTTTTTCTTTAACCATATATCAAAATTATAACATTTTTCTTAGACACTGGCAAAGGTATATTTACAACTAACCACGATCGCAGTAGAGGTATCTTTAGCCCAACTCAATCCTTTAAGGTAAGACCATAATTGACCAGTATCAACAGTCCCAGTCCCGTCAATAGCATTACCAAACTCAGTAATAGTAACAGAGCCACTAGGTGGATATTCAGCCTCAGTCAAAAAAGCAGTCAAATAAGCGATATTAGATGAGGCAGTAGCACTAGCAATATCATTCCTATAAGTTTCAGTTTCTAAAGTAGTATCTGAGGCAGAGGCAGAGCCAGTAGTTCCAGTCCCGAATAACGCTTTATTGATTTCTCCTGTATAGGTGGTGTCACCAGTCAATAATCTAGTAAGAGCATTAAATCCAGCATTACAGATTACATTTTTGTGAACATCAACATTAACCAACTTACCAAAATGATAATTATTAAACATATAATCACGAACTGCCAACATAAACTCTAATTTAGTCTTTTTCAATCTACGATTGAAAAACTTTCTAAACTTATTGACATAACTATCAAATTTAGTGAATTTATATTCCTCCACCATTTTATCGCATTTAGCGACTAGATTTTTATTTTCTATTTTTTGTTTTTCCGTTAATGTTTTCTGATCGTGAAATTTAGCAGTAATCTCACCAGTAACTTTAACTTTTTGGTTTAAATTTTTCATATTTTTATAATTAACCTAAATAACTTCTATTTAACATAAACTCCCTTTTTTTATCTGTCTGTCCCGTAGGAGTATAAGGGCATAAAACAAAGTCAGGATGAACCCCAGCCCCAAAAGGGTCTTTTTGTAAGTCCTCAGTGACCTCAACATCTTGGTGGTCCTCTTTTTGGTCAAGAACCTCAACCTCCTCAGTAACCTGAACCCTCTGACTATCTATATAATATTTTTCTAATACTTCATCCTCATTCAATTCTAAATTATCATTACTCAATAATTTATCTTGTAAAAACTGAATAATCCCCATAGTTTGAGTAGTAGCTAATTCCACAGTCCACTCTCCCTTTGTCCGAGTAATCATTTTTAAAGCTACCCTTTGGATAATGAACTGGTCAGCAATTCCCAAATCTGTCAAATTTATTGATAAAGTTTGTCCTGATTTTAACCCACTCTCATAAGTTCTAAAAGAACCCTCCCGAACTGACTGAGCATAGCTTTCTAATTGAGCCTGTGCGTAAAGCTGTGCGTCCTCAGAACTTTTTAAGTCCTTATTGACCTTAGAGAACTCATATCTCCCAAATTGACTTATAGAGCCTAAATCCTCAATCTGAACGATTATAGGTATCTCAGGGTATCCAGTAATAACAATCGGATGAGTATCGGTAGGGGCAGTCCCAAATCTTATATATTTCTGATTATAATTCCAATAACAATCATAGCCAGTAGTATCTAAATTCTCAACCCCAACCGTAACAGGCGAACCATTAACAGTAACTATAGGCAACTCAGCAAATTTATAATCTGTATTAAAAGCAGTAGTAGTCCCGTCCCCTGTGTGGTTTTTATCACGAGTATTAGTAGCAACTTTATCAGCCCCCCTGATAGTGACAACATTTCTCAACTGACTTAAATCACTATTCAAATCTAAACTATTACCAATTATATAATCACTATCATCAGAAATATTAAAAGGTGAAGCCTCAGAGTTTTTAGCAATAAAGTGAATATCACTATCATAATCAATATACCAAATATAATTAGTCAATTTGGCTAGATCGTTCAAGCACTGAGTAACGGTCTTTTTATTGAAAACAATTCTAGTAATCTCTATATCACAATCAACATTAGTAATCGTGACCCCTGACAAATAATTAGTATTGATATAATCAATTATGTCATTCACAGTTTCCTCATCAAAACTTTCGGTAACAATCACTCTATCTAATTTTAAGGTTTCATCTTTTACGGTGACCTGATAATAAGCAATATCAGCCTCAAAATAATTCCTTACCCTGATTATAGTCCCACTAAATATTTTATCTGAGCCGTCAGTAGCGACCACACTATCACCAATAGCAGGTTTATAACTCTGACCTGTATATGTTTTTATTATAAAAGAGCAGGTGTTAGGTTGCTGATTAACATTATCCTCATATCTAAAACTACCCCACTCAACCAAACTGGACTTATCAACTCCTCCGATTGTAACTGTGATGTTCATACTATAAATTATTAGCTAGTTGTAGTTTATTTATAATTTGATTACCGATTTTTTCTCCTGCCTCATTATCAAGCAAAGTATTCCCAGTAATATTTATCTCAATAGCCCTCACCTGAGATGAAGTTTCAGCAACTCTCCTATTTATATCAGCGACACTAATCTGACCAGTAGTCAAACCTTTCTTTGAGTTTTGAATAGCTTTAGCTAACTGATTATATTTTTCAATTTCTCTATTTATACTCTCAGCAGTAGCTAACTCACTCTCAGCAAGAAAAGCCTGATAATTTTTTAGTCCTTGTTCTTGATAGGCTTTAATCTCAGCATATTTAGCAACTTCTAAAGCTAACTCTTTTTGTAGAGCATTATACTTAGACTGATATTCCTCCTCTATCGCCATTCTCTTTAAATTCAAATCCTCCACAGTTCTCTCAAACTCTGTTAGACTGGCTCTCCTACGAGCCTCAGCGACCTCATTATGATAAGCCAACTCAATAGACTTCTTTTCAGCCAAGACAGCTTTTTCTCTTTCTAATTCTGAGAATAACTGGTCTTTATGGTCTTGGTCTTTCTCTGACTGCCATTGAGCCTGTAAATCAGCGACTTTCTGCTCTTGTTCTACATAAGCCTCAGCGAAGTCATTTCTAATCCCTAGAGTATCTTTAGCATATCCAGTATTTAACTCTTTCATTTTATCTGTAATCTCAACTATTTTACTACCGACATCATTAAGAGCCTCCATACTTTTCTCTCCAAAGTCCTCTAGTGTTTCACCGAATTTTTTAAATTGTTCTGTGGCTTTCTTTCCGTCCTCAGTAGCCTCATCAAATCCCTGAGATAAACCACTTAAAGCATTATTATATTCTCCTAACTGAGTTGTAGCCCCTGGCATACCCTCCATAGCAACGAACTCATTAAAAGTATCAACTACTTTCTGCCAAGAACCAGCAACATAATCAGAAGTCCCCGAACTATTGGTCCCAAAATTTTTCATCTCTAAAGTGACATTAGAGAACATATCTGTGAACATAGTGCTAATTTCCTCTTTAGCACCACTAAAATCACCTGTGATAGCTTTTCCAATAGATGAAAAAACACTCATCAAGTTTTTACCAAAATCTTTAAATAAATTTATTCCGTCCTTAACGAAAGCGACCATTACCTTAGACACATCATACATAGTCATACCGAACCCGATAAAGGTATCAATAATAGCTCTCAAAGACTGCCATAGCAACTTAAAGAACTGAACAACCCCGTAGATCGTCTTTCCGACATAATTAAAGCCCTCAGCGTCAGCTCTGAGCCAATCAGCAAGTTTTATCAACTCATCTACAAGCAGACCTCCCCAAGTGATGAGCATATTTCCTTGCGTTCTTAAAAATATATTTATACTATCTTTTAAATTTGAAATCTTACCTAGAAAAGTCCCTGATTGTTTATCCATTAAATCAAAGAACTTACCTCCCTCACCTGACATAGTTTGAAAGGCTTTCTCAACCTCAGGAAATCCAATCTTACCCTCACTAACCATATCCTTAATAGCTTTCTCACTTACATTCAAATTCTTAGCTAACTCAGATATAAGAGGCACACCTGCCCTGACGAAATCTCTTAATTCAACACCAGTCAAAACAGTTTGACTTTTAACCTGACCATAGTTATAAGCTAGTCTATTCAAATCTACACTTAGACCAGCACTAACATCACCCAACGCTTTCATAGTAGGTATAACGCTATTAGCCTCAATACCCATAGCTAAAAGCTGTTTAGCACTCTGCTCAATACCAACTAATTCAAAAGGTGTCTTAGACGCAAAATCAGCCAAATCTCTTAACATAAGATTGGCTTGTTCAGCACTTCCCAACATAGTAGTAAAGGCAATCTGTGTCTGCTCAAACTTTCCAGCTAAGTCTATCATCTTTCTACCGAGAGCAACTACTCCCATAGTTCCCCCCAAGATCGCACCTAATTTTAAAGCGGTAGAGCCTAAACCACCCATACCGCTTTTTACCTTGTTTAAATTGGCAGTAGCCTCATCTTTTGCCTTGATAACTATTGATAAATTTTTTTTATTTTCACCTAGCATAATTTATTTATTCTTGTTAGCCTCTAGACGAGCTTTCTTACTCTCCATTTCAATAAACTTGATAAATACTTCAATCGTATAACTATCCTGTTTATCTAATTGGTCAGGCGTCCAGCCGAACCTATCACAGAGGGCAAAGTCAATATACTCATCAGGGACTTCTTTATCATTACCGACAAGATAAGCACCAATATAATCATCTATCCTATCACTTATTTTTTTTTTGTCATTTCGTCAATAGCTTTGATGATTAACTCACAATCCTCATCTTTCATATTGTCAAAGGTTTCTTTACTAACTGGCATTTCTTTTTCGTTAATAACCAGTTTTTCCACCATACCAATTAAAGCAACATCATTAGCATTATCCATATTGGCAATACTAATTCCGTCAAAGGTTTGGCGACTATCTTTGACATCCATTTTCCCCTCCACATTTTCATATAGAGTAGCCTTGATTTTTTTCTTTAGTCCTCTAGTGACGAAAGGTTTTAGAACGGCATATCCGTTTGAAAATTTAATCTCCATAAGATTTTAATTTAAGGGGGTGAGTGGTAAAACCCACCCCTATTTATTATTTAGTAACTTGATTTTTCGTTAGTCAATACAGCCTCAGCACTCTTACTATCAGTTAAGCTATAAAAACCTTTAAAGGCAACAACCATTTTAACCAACTCATTATTATCTCCACTCTCAACAGGGTCGCTAAATTTAACTTTAGCTAGGTCAATTACCAACTTAGGGTTTGAAGTAGCCCCGATAGTAACATCAGTATTGGTCAACTCAACTCTCATAGCCTTACTATCTCCGTCTAAAGCATAATCTCTCATATATAGACTAGAGAAATATAATTCTACACTACCCTCAACAGCAACCTGCTTAACCAAGAAATCACTTGGTCCGTCATTATTCAATATATCCTTATCCTCAATATTCTTATTGATAGTTAAGGAGATATTACGGGCGTCAATAGCAGTAGCACTATCAATCCCTGAATAATTGGCGGCTAACTTCACAGCAATATTCTTAGCCATAAAGTAATTTTCAGCAACATAGCTAGGAGAGTTAGATGAGCTTTCGCCTTTCTTACCTCTTAACTGAGCCTCAAACTTTACATAGTCATTAACAGACGCGTCAATCTTTAAACTCTCAATTACTGAGTTAGGATAAGACACTTGTTCAAGATCGCCTCTCTTTTTCTCAATAGTAAAGGTAGGATGTTCAGCACTCTGTAAAACTGAGAAAGTGTGTTCATAAACACCACTATCACCAGTTTCACTTGAACTAACAGAACCGAAAGCACCTAATAAGAAAAACCCAAAACTTTGGTCAAAGATTTCACCAGCGACCACACCTGAGGCGAACTTCTTACTAATTACTTGGTCCTCACTATCCTGAATAACACCCATAGACCTCTCAGTAGCGATTACATCTATCTTTTCGCTTATATCCTCATTCAAAGGTTTAAGCCAAAAAGCAGGGGTGACCTTAGTTCCTCTTGTGGTTTCTTTGCCAATACCGATATTAAATTTTCTTTTTAAAATTTCACTCATATAATTATTTATTTATTTAATAATTCTTTAAGTTTTTTGTTAGCCTCTTTAGGAGAACTAGCTTTCACGGTAACCCCGTGTTCAGGAAAGCAGTAATCTCTTTCCTTTGTTTCTATTATAGCACGATTGCTATTTCTTGTCATCTTTTTTTCGGGACTTAATGACTTGTCCTCAGTTTTTTTAATAGCCATATAAATTAGGATTAAATTTGTTATGTAAAGGGGCGAGTTAATCACCCCTATTTTGAGTTATATCTATCTGATATATATCAGCCCAAAAGGTCTTATTAAGAAATCTAACAATCTCTTTCGGGGTCATATTACCAAATAGAGAGTGATAAAGGTTGTGCTGTTTTTCAGCTACCTTACAGACATTTAACACTCCTTTTCCCTCTAGTCTGCTCTGAGGGATGATGTGATGTTTCGTTTTCTTATTCTGATTTTTTCTTTTCACTTATCCCTCCTTTTTTTAATGAACAATTATGTTAGTTGTTTTAACTTTTTACATTCAAGGGTAACCTCTAACACTCTCATCATTAACTCTCTATCCTCCCACATAAAAGCCGAACTCATACTCACATCATCACACACACCCCCAAGGGTATCATCCTCATCAAACGCATTATCAATAGTATCAGCCAAAGTATTCAATAAATCCTCACCTTGCTCTTGACCTCTAGCGTCCTCATTAACTTCCTGATAAATACGAACCCTAAAATTATAAGTCTTATTTATGGTTTTTACACTCTCACGAGTTTTAGTATTCTCCGACCCTAAAATTACAGCGACAGGATATTCCTCAAAACTTCCTTTATTATATTTATAGACTTCTTTTATTCCGTCTATCGCTTTTAATTTATTGTAGATCGCAGTAATCAAAGTTTGCCTCATATTTTTTTTACAATATTTTTTAACACATTATTGAAAATAGTATTTATCGGACTAGCTACGATATTGGCAGTCCTCTCAACAAAGGGATTAGCTTTTTGACCTTTGACTTTTTTAGTAAAAATCATTTTCCCTCCGACCTTGAAAGCCAATACTTTAGCATTAACTGGTCTAATATAATCATTCCTTTTTCCATAAATACCAGTCCCCTCGTGAACATAACCAGCATATTCTCTAGTAGGGTAAATTTTTACACTAATCGGGGCATAATCCATAGCAATAGTTCTCCTTAACAATCCAGTCTTTCCGACAGGGGCTTCTTTTTTTTCAGTTCTCAAAACAACCTTACCAGCTTCTTTAACCCCTTTAATCAATTCTGAACTAACCAATAGAGGGGCACGAGTAAAGGCTTCTTGTATTTCTTTTAAATTTTCAACCTCTATTGAATACATATCTAATTATTAGCTTTATATATATAAGCCTCTAAACGGCTCACCTTGCGAAATTTAAACTTTCTGATAGCTTTTACCACATACTTCACATTATCCTTGTCTACGACTATGTCAGCCTCTTTCAGGTCCTCATTAACATCACAATAGAGCTTACAAGCCTTAGACGGGTCGCCCTCAGCCAAAATCACATCCTCAGCTTTAAGAGGCAAGATAATTCCCATAATAGTCCCGACATTAAAATATTCCTCAGTCTTACTATACAGGGTAGGTCTTTTTACTGTGATTTGCTCATTAAAAAATATCATATATTTCTAACTCTATAAGTGGATAACATAGATTTTAATTCAGGAGTTAAACAATCCTGAAAGGTGACATTTCCTCCGTCTAATCCCTCAGAACTCTCACCCTCACTCTCACTTTTATTATAAAACCCGTCAGCTAACTTTAAACAGGCTAATTTAAGCCCATTAGGTAAATCAGCACTATCTCCTGAGATCGTATATCCAGCAGTATAAACAACCTTATAATTATTATATCCTGATTGAACTCCTAGATTTTCTCTAGTGAAATTCAATTTGATTATTCCCTCATCAGTCAATAGAGCATAATTATCTCTATCCTCCTCACTCCAACTAGGTGAACTTTCTGTCCCTGAGTTATAATAAACAGTCACATCAGTTATCTTAGTCCGATTAGTTAAGAAAATTTGGTCGCCCTCATCAATAATATCATCTCCGTTAAAATACTCAGTGACCTCTCCTTTAACTAATTTATTCTGACAATAGGATTGAACAAAATCAATCACACCATTCACAATCAAGTCAATTTTATCATCATAAGTATCTACACTTATACCAGCGAAATTTTTAAACTCTGCTTTTGTAATCATATTTTTAAATTAAAATTTATACCCCTTAGCACTTTTACCAATCCCCTCGTGCCAAGTTTCTAAGTCTTTGAGATATACACTTAAATATCCGTTCTTTCTCCAAAATCCACCCCTCTCAACATCTTTCTCAATCATCTGCTCAGCCATTAACTCAAAAGCCTCTCTAGGTATCACTGTGAACATTCCTCCTGTGTGAGTAGTTATCTCAACATTAAAAGAACCCAATTCTCTCCTATTATCAACTATCTGAGGCTTATAGGAGGGCAATATATTCAAATCTAAAGGGGCTGTGATGTATTTATCTCCCACTTCGTTATAAAACCTCATAATCTCTGCTAAAATCCCTCTAGTCTTAATTTGGCAGTCATCATCAAACTTCATTACATAGTCAGGAATAAACCCGTGTTTAGTCCCCTCTCTATATCCACGAACCCAAGCCCTAACTATTCCCTCGTTTTCAATATTACTAATTACATTATAGCCTTTTTTCTTAAGCCATTCAACAGTTCCGTCATTACTTCCGTTATCTACAACAATATGCTCATAAGGATAACCAGCTTTTCTTTTTAATTCTCCTAAAAATCTCCTAGTAGTTTCTAAGCGACCTCTAGTAATTGTGATAACTAAAACTTTTTTCATAATAATTTTATAGTAATTAACATTTTTGAATAATCATCAGACCTAGCTACATATCGGTCAACGACCTTAAAATATAAATCTAATCTTTCTAAAAATAACTCCTCGTAGATTGAGGTTTTATGTTTTTCAGCAGGATTACCACCACACTCATCTTGTTCAACCACACCGAGAGGCACAACAATCATCATATACTTGAATATCCCCTTTAACCTAACCAATAAATCAAACATCTCATTTTCCTCTAAATGCTCTAACACATCCCCAAAGATTGCGAGATCGTAGGTTTTCTTACTATCCCACCATTCCCTTATATCACACTTCTCAACCACATTATAAATCCCCTCATACTTCAACCACTCAACAGACTTATCAAAAACTTCTAATCCTTTTAAAAAGATATTAGGTCCAAGAACTGAACGAGCTATCACTCCATACTTACCAAGACCAGCACCAAAATCAACGATAGTAGCAGGTTGTATTCTTTTTAAAATAACCTTAGCGACTTCATCTGTCATCCCCCAACTTCCTCCTGTATTTTCAGGTTTTATCTTTTCCATATTTTCATAAAATCAACTTTATTAAAATCAATCACTTCACCCTTTTTCATCATTCTATTATATAGGTCAGGATTTTCTAAAAGCATTTTCTTGTCATACTTTAGCTGTCTTTCCTTTTTAGCCTTTACATCCTCATCTCTCACATAACCAAAATGCTTTAAGATATATTCAGTTTCTTTCCTATTCTGATAAGCATATTTAGGTCCTGAACCACAGTGTAGATTTCTGTCATAGAACTTTTGTGATTGTTCGGGGCAATATCTAAATAACCTGATATTCTTTTGCTGAGAAAACACCCCGTCAATTCTTACTTTATCCTCAGACCCCCAATAATGAGCCAAGACAAAATCATAGGCAATACCACTATTGAGCAAACTGATAATAGCAGGTCTATTTAATTCCTCATCAAAGAACTCATCTGCGTCAATCGGGATAATTCCAAGAGGATTTTTAGAGATAGCATATTGAGTAGCCCTCTCTCTTAATAAGTTCTCAGCCTTACCAAACAATTTGAATTTATGCTCGTAGATCGTGATAGGGTAATATTCTTTTAACCTTTTTAACTCTTTTATAGTTTTAGTATCTGAGTTATCACAGACAACAACTATCTCGTCAATTAGTTTCCTTTTAAATAAGTCAATAATTACTCTACTCATATATCTGTCAGCCTCATTACCGACAATCATACTCCCGATTATTCTTTCCTTGTTTTTCCACTTTAAATTAAAATAAGCAAGACCATTATAATAATTAGAACGCCAAAACTCAGACATAGTATTTACACTATCCTTGCCCTCGTGTTTGGCTTTAGCCTTGCTTACACAAATTTTATATCCTCGCCTTTTAACATTCTCACATAAATCATTATCCTCAAACATAAAGAAAAATGTTTCATCAAATCCTCCAATCATCTCAAATAACTCTCTCCTAATACACATCACAGAGCCATTAAGACCCCAAGAGGTTTCAGAACAAGCAGTCCCGACCATTCCGACCTCACTATCACTAAAAGGCTTTAACAGATTATAGAAAAAACCACTCTCACTTAACTCAACATCATCATTTAGGAATAAGATAAACTCTCCTAGTCCCTCATTTAACTTAGCCCCGTCATTACAGGCTTTAGCAAAACCCCCAACCTCAGGGCTAAACTTCCTCTCAATAACTTCAAGAGTAATTTTTTTCTGTTTTAAATATTTTTTAAGAACACCTAAACTAGCGATTGATTTCTTGTCCTTAGTAGGCACAACAACATCAATAACTCCTCTTTGATATTTCTTGCCGAGAATATTACGCCCAGTCAATTTATCTCTCTCAACCTCATCAGGCATATAAACATCCTCCAGCAACTCAGTCTTTTTAACAATCTTATCTTTTTTTAATTGTTTATATTCCTCAGGGCTTACAGCTCTGACATCCCCTGGCACATAATTATCTTGACCTTTTAGATATTCCACTAATATCTTGGTCATAATTTTTTACTTAGATTTTTTATACTCTTTAGCAAATCCTTTCTTAATAAATTTCTCTGCTAAACTTTTGTTAAAACCAGCAACCTCACCTTTGATATAAGGGGTATGTGGTTTAACGAACTCAATTAAAACCAATTTCTTAGTTTCCTTTTTTTCCTCTTTGTTAGAGGTGTTTTGTCTTGCCATAAATTTAGATTATTAAGTTAATTAGCTTACGAGGTCCACCTCAAAAGAGATGAACCTTAAAGCTATTTAACACCAGTCATTTTCTTACAAGCGGCAGGAAGTGTATAAACACCGTCCACAGCTTCAGCAACAACTAGCTCAACTTGTAACTTAGATAGGACTTTGTCTGTATCAACAAACATTTTTTCTCCGTCCTTAATCCAGTAATACCACATATCACCGAAATAGATTTCTGTGGTATCAGCAGAACTTCCTAAATTAGCAGGGATGTCAGCACTTTCAACCAAAGGTTTGCCTAATACTTTAGTAGTATTAAAGTCAAAAATTGGTCTACCGTTGTCATCCTCTACATTTAGAATAGCCTGCATTCCAAGTGAGGAAGTTAAGAATACTGCGTTATCACGATATTGTTCATCTAGAGCAAAATATAGTTTAACCATATCTTTATACTCTAAAGCTGAACCAGCCTGAGCAATAGTGCCAGTCAAAGAAGCAGATCGTAGACCTGTAGGCTTAGCGTCACCGTCACCAGCAACGAAAGCACTTTCCTCTTTGTTTCTTAACGAACGAGCACACAATTCACCAACATAGTTAACGATATTATATGCTGAGGTATTTAACAACTTACGAGGAATAAGAACTCTAGCCGCTAAATAGTAATCCCCAAGAGTTTTCTTGTTTAAAGTAGGATTGCTTTCAGTGATAGTTTCGTTCTCATCTACCCAATAACCTGTAACACCTGTCCCCTCAGTAGGTAATTGAAAATTACCTGACATTTGGAAAACAAAAGCCAACTTACGCATTTTGGCAATTTTATCTTTGGCTTGTAAGATAAAAGAGCTTAATTCGGTAGGCACAGCGTAACCGAATGATTCAGTATCAGAGTCAATAGCTTTCTTTTCAAACTCAGCAGATTTCTGCTCACTACATACTTCTTTGATGAAGTTAGCAGATTTCTCTAAATTTTCCTCGTCACTATTAACTTTAACTTCGTCTTTTAAAGTGCCTTTGACCTCATCAAGGACTTCCTTTTTAAGGTCAGGGATTATTTCTTTAATCCCGTCAGCCATTATGGATTTTAATTCCTCCATAGTGACCTCTTTGATTTCATTTTTTTCACTCATAAAATTAAAGATTAAAATTATTTAGATTTTGTTATCCTAAGCAAATATTGACTTGATTTCAAATTCTGCTTAGCAACTTGTCTAATACGGAGGATTTTTTTATCAGGGTTGCTATTGCCCTCTCCGTTATCAGCTACGACCTTTGTTTTGTGAGCCTTAATCTCACTAATATGTTTTTTTAAAAACTTTCTACTCATAGGCATTACCCAACATTTCTTTTCTCCATTCTCACGGTAATAAACCTTTAACTCTTTTTTCTTAACATCAATCTTAGTATAATCAGCCTTGATGATTTTTTCTTTCTTTTCCTCTTTCTCTTTTTCCTCATCTTTCTTTTCAGTTTTCTTTTTATCATCCTTTACATTTATCAATTCAGTATCAGGATTAGCACCAGCTAAAACAGGTGACCATTCGTAAAGACGAGCCTTTGTGATAACTCTAATATCAGGGTCATCCTCACTCCACTCATAACCAAGAACTCTAAAGCCGATTGAGAACTCATCAACAGTTCCAAATTTCAAATCACTATAAGCCTCTTTACCTCTTTGAGTTTCTAAATTGAATTGTCCTTTAATATATAAACCTTTCTCATCCTCACGAGCCTCCAAAGTCTTAGCAATAGGCTGGTCCCAATTATGAGCCCAAACTCCCTTAGGGAATTTCTTAGCAAGGCTTTCAGCGAAAGCACCTCTTTTAATAATATCTCCCACTAGGTCAACATTATCAAAAATACTAACATAAGCCTCAACAATACCTTTCTCATCATCAGCTTTACTTTCAATGATTTTGAGTTTCACAGGTAAAATGACTTTTATGTCTGCCTTTGCCTCAGCATTATTTTTTTTGCTCATATTTTTAACTTAGTTAAATTATTTCTATATATCTTGATTATAGCAGGAAATCAAAAAACTGACAACATTATTCGCCTCTTTTCTTTTTGATTTCTTTAATAGTTTTAGACATATATATTTTTAATTATTAAATAGGCACAATATCACATTTACAATTAGGATGAACTGGTATCTCTCCTTGAATACTTTTCATAGTCCACTGGTTCTGTGATTTTGCTACACACTCCTCACAAGCCCCAGGGCTTAATAACCACTCAGCCTCGTTAAAACCATAATACATATAGGTTTGTAGATGAGCCTCAGTAATTCCTCTAGCAGTTTCAGTCCTAGCAATCATCTCAGCTCTAGTATCACCAGCAAAGCTGAATACCTTTCTTACCCTCTTAGTTAACTCACCGATATTCTCTCCCTGAGCAATACCCTCCCTGATCGTGGTATCAAAGGCAGTGATAGTAGTGTCATTTATATTCTTACCAATTTCCTCACCAACTTTATCCAACCACTCTCTTAAGAACTGAAAATCAGATATAGCAGGTTGGTTTATCAATTCACTAGCTTGTTTAGCACCTCTCATCACGGTTTCATACATTAGAGGATTGATTATCTCAATAGTGGCACTTAACTCATCCTCTACATCAATACCAATATCCTCAGCAACACTCTTTTTAACTTTCTCTAATTTAGCTATAAACCTGCCCTCCTGAGCCTTAAAGAACTTTTTAAATGTATCAGACCATATTTTCTCTAAACTCTCCTCCTCAGCCATTCTAGCCTTATACCAAGCCTCAACAACATCCTTACTCAACTCTAGTTTTTTTTTTGGTTCAGCCTTTTTATCAACTAACTTAAAAACAACTTTCTTTTTACCCTCTAAAATCTCATAGGCTTTCTTAGTGGCTTTCTCAGATAATTTCTTATTTCTTAACTTTCTATTTAAAATCATTTTCTTAACATATTTCTCAGTCTTAAGGTCAACTCTACCCTCATCCATTTTCCTAGCGTCACCAATCTTTAAAATCTCAGCAGATTTTTTCTCTCCACCAATCATAGGTAAAGAAGTAAGAGGCATATAAATATACTCTCCCCCCTTGATAGGAGTAAGTCCGTCCATTTCTCTGACCTCATTAACGGTCCTCCAACGATTAACGCTTTCAGTCTTTTTCTTTAACTCTATTTCCTCATCCTCTTTGGCAAGAGGCTCAAAGCCTAACCAAATATCATCATCAAACTTAGGCACTAAAAACTCATTCAACTGCTCACAGATTTCAGTAGCCAAAGGTTCTAAAGTCCATTTATTAAACTGATATTCCCCAGCGACAGCAGAGGCTCTATTTACATCATCAAAAGTCATCAAAGATTTCGGCACTCCAAATATTCCAAGTATCTCATCTCTGTTTAACTTACGACCCTCAATAAATTCTAAATCACGAGGAGGGATGACATTAGGTTTAAACTTCATACCACCTTGTAATATCTGAATTTTATGAGCATTTTCAAACCCTGCCATTTTAGCCTTAGACTTTTTCTCTAATCTCTTAATTTCTTTATTATCCAATATTTCCTCAGTTTCTAAAAAACCACTAGAGATCGCACCCTCTTTCAAAAGATTGTTATTAGATTGAAGCATATAGTCATCATTCTCAGCAGTCATTCTTACAGCCTCAATAATACCAATACCTTTGTCAGGATTTTTAGGATTATAATTTTTTAAAAAGATAACTTGGTTCGGGCTATACTCTCGTTTATAAGTCCCAATCTCATAAACATACTTAACCACATTACCCTCTTTATCTTTCTCTGCTTTAAAATACTCAGGTCTAGCAATATACATCTGAGTAGGATTATTCCCGTTCTTATCTCCACCCTCTAATATCCAGGGTGAAGCACCTAACAAATCTCTATACACAACACTCAACTGAATAAAATTATATTTAGTCATTTGAGAGTTAACCCTATTTAACAATTCAAGGACTGGATGTTCCAAGACCTCAAACACTTTATCTCCTTTTAATTTATATGCCTTAAATTCAATCTGAGCCAAACCCATAGACCTACGAGCAACACAACCATAAACCCAGCTCTTATAAAAATCTAAAGCGTCATTCTTAGTGACGATATTAGACATTATGCCTGAGTTATAAAAAAAGGAATAAGGCACGCCTTTCTTTTCACCGAGATTAAAGATTTTACTAAATAGTCCCATATTATTTTTAATAATTTTAACTATCTAAATTATAGCACTATACCCACAATTTGACAATATTATTCAAGAGTAATTATATCTAAAACTCTTTTAGGCTTAACCAAACTATACATCCTCATCATAACCATATCAGCATAGTCAGGAGATCGTCCAATATTCTCTTTAATTTTATCCTTACCGACTAAATAAATCTTTCCGTCTTTATCTACATCTCTCTGCTTAATCTGTCCCAATTCCTCAATATACTCATCTTTGGCTTTACTATCAAAAGCCTCCTCATCCACACCTAACTCACCAGCCTCCATAACCTCAGCTAATTTAAAATAGCACTGAGTTTTAAGGTTTCCATAATTCTCATAGAACTCACCTCTCTTTTTCCTTAACTCATCTTGCTTAGTGAGAACAGGTGACGAGCCATTTATAAATCCAATACACCCCTTAATATTATCAACTACTCCACCACCAACTCCGTCCTCATCTAAAATGATATGACTGGTCCTGACTTTATACTTCTGAGCCAACTTCTTGATATACTTGGCACTCTCTAAAGTGCTACTCCTTATCTCATAGGGAATAATAAACACCTTGACTAATTGTAAGCCCTCCCATAGACCGACAGGCATATTATCTCTACCCTTACGAGATACATCACCAGTAAGCCACCTATCCCTCTTGTCATTAACCTTTTGCTTAAATTGGTCCTGAATAACATCAAGGTCAAACAGACAAGCAGGGTCATCATCATACTCCCAATTACCATTTAACAATCTCTCCCGAGTATTTTTATCTTTAATCGCCTTTAACTGAGCAATATAATGTTTTGAGATGAACGGGTTGTCTTTAGCCAAAGCTCTAATAAAGGCTTTCCCTCTCTCCAATATCCCGTCTTTAAAAGGCTTATAAAAATAAGTATAGACCCAACCCTTAGAGGGATTACAGGTCCCCAATAACTTAGGGATTAAACCATACTCATCTAATTTAAAACGAATACGAGATTTTATCACTTCCCAAGCCTTGAAAGTAATCTGATTAACCTCATCAATAAAAGCGCCAGTCAATTCCAAAGAACCTAACTCATCATAATTCGGGTCACTAGGCTGATGAGCCAAATCAGCTAACAACACCTCACTCTTATTGATAAACTTAATTAGTCCGTCCTGAGCATTATAAGTAAAATGAACTCCCTGCTTTAACCCCCACTTATGACAGACCTCAAAAAAAGTCTTTAGGGTAGTTTCCTTTAACCTCTTTAATTTTTTACGACCTATCAGCCAACGAGTTCCTTTATAGGTGATAGCCATTTTAATAATCCAAGCACAACCTAAAAAAGACTTAGCCCCACCTGCCCCACCACCAAACACAATCTCAGTGGTCACATCATCAGCAAGATAAGCCCAAGCCTCTTTTTGTTTTTCTGTTTGTTCCCATTTAATCTTTGCCATTTTCGCTTTTCTTAGTAGTTATAATAAACTCAAAAGGCTCTAAATCCTCATCCTGACCTAACCCAACCTTTTGGCGATACTTTTTCATTTTCCTGCCAGCATAAAAACGAACCATAGAACCGTCACCTTTTATAATCCCCTGTTTAATCTTATCATCAACTATTGTATCAAAACTATCATCAATTTCATCAACGGCTTTTTTAAATTCCTCATCCTCCTTATACCAATTATAAAAAGTGACATTTGAAATCTTTACTTTAGCACAGGCATTAGTCACAATCCCAAAACTATCTTTAAGAGCATCCAAAAACTTAGCCTTATTTTTAGCAGTCTTTTCCTTTTCCTTACTCCTATCTCTCCCTAATTTATCCTTAGGCTTAGGGGTTGTTAAATCTGTTAAATCTGTCTTTTTCTTTTTACTCCCTTTTTTAGCAACACTTTTCTTAGCCGAACTCTTTTTCGGTTTTTTTTTGCTTGATATTTCTATACTAGGCAGACTATTTTTTTGTTCTTTTTTTCTTGGCATACTTCATTAAAGTTTTAATTACTCCATATAGAAAATTAGTGAGAACTACTACAACGATTGCCTCTCCCATAGATAGCTCTATTCCTAGTAGGCTTAAGAACCATTTACCGATTGAGGCTTCTATCCATACAATCCCGATCGTGATAAATATAGCAGTAACCCAAATTTTCTTTACTCTCTTTTTCCAAAGTTTATTTATTGTTTCCTTGTCCATATATCTTTATTTAATTTTATTTTGATAGGCATATTTTCCATACAATTCTCTAGCTTTTTTATTATACCAAATACCTGCTTCTCTCTCTGTTAAAAATTTTTTTTTATATCTTTTATCATTTTTTTTTATATCTGCTACCCATTTTTTACGACCTTGATATGTTCTTGAAAAAGACACTCCCTTATATTTTGATGTTGGCTTTCCACCTAAATAACCTCTTTTCTTTTTATTTTCAAAATGATTTTTTTCGCTTATTGATATTAAAACCAGATTACATTTTCTATTATCAAGCTGATTTCCGTTCTTATATAATACTTTTTTATTATTCTGAGTCATTATTACAAATTTCCACATAGGGATAACTATAGTCTTTCGGTCAACACCAAATTCTCTGAATACTGTGTTATTATTCGTTACCCAATTAAATCTATTAAGATACTTATAATCATCATCATCTACAATAGCATATTTACCTCTTTTTAATTTAATCTTTTTCATACTAATTGCTAGTGATACATACTATCTTAGTTATTCCTGTCATTCCTCCATATCCATTATACTGCCATACCTCTCCAACAAGCAAACCAGCCTCGTGGCATTTATTAGTTTCAGCAATTATCTCATCATTAGTCATAATCCTTGACTGAGCAGACGAACACCCAGCTAATATAATAGGCATTACCAAGATAAATAAAATTAAAATTACTTTTTTCATATAGTTAACTTAATTTTAAAATGTTCTTAAGTATTTCATCCTCACCGAACTGGTCTTTAAGAATATTAGCATTAGGAATTTGGCAGTGTCCTCCAATCTTTCCTTTAGGAGGGTAAAGAGTAGGTCTAATAACCTCAGGCTTTCCTAACTCTCTATATCCTTTATTGTAGCTAGTATTGAAATCAGTAAGAACCACATCAAAGTTAGCGCCGATTTGCTCACATAACTTATCTACATACTCAGTGAACGCAATACAGTGAGCATAATAGGTAGTAGATACTAATTTCCCTAACTCAGTATTCTTAGAACCTTTGACAACTTTAGCGTCTAATCCAAGATCGTCTTTAAAATGGAATAGAACTTTTAGACCTAAATTATCATCATCAGCCCCAATATATTTAACAAAGGTTTTAACTCCCTCATATAAATTAGGATGAACCCCACGAATAGGAGAGTGAACTACATTCCCGAAAGCTAAAAATAATTGAAAAGTAACGCTTACTTTAACCGTGCTGTGAATAACCACAAACTTTGGTTTATATTTATTTATGTTCTCAACTACAACCTCATTAAACTTTTCATTATAAGGGATACAGATATGTAGATATTCCATTCCCTCTCTAAAATTATTTATCCCTTTAGATAAATCATTCTCCAAGATAAAGAAGTCCTTAGGAGAGTTTATATAGACTTCTTTGATAGCAGTCCCGACTTCGCCAAGACCTAAAATTCCAATAATCATATATTTTTAATTTAATTAACAGATATAAATTTATTATGCTTTTTTAAGAAATCATCAACTGGCTTGTCAAAATTCTTTTGGTCCAAATCACCTAATATCTCTCTTGCTCTACTCAACCGACAATAAAACCCACACTCACATTTATAGTTTTCATTAAATCTCCTCTTTATCTCATTCCCACACATAGGGCATTTATCATCCCGTAAGTTTTCCCAATTTTTCATATTCCATTTATAGGTATTCTCACAATAGGGTTTATGCTTAGATTACCCCCCTGAATTTTCCTTTTAATCTCAACAACATTATGCCCCCACTTTTTTTGAAATAGGATAGCTTGTTCCTCCTCTTTTTTCATAGTCCGATAACTAGCACAACCTCCTTTTTTCTTTATATGAGCAGATACATAATGATATTTATTAAATCTCAAAACCTTTCTGAATTTCCTGAGGGCTTGAATAGAATAATCATAGTCCTCCTTAAGACCTAATCTCTCATCAAACCTTATATCCTCGTCCTTGATTATTCCCATACAAGGTCCGAGAATAACTGAACTAAAACTAAAGGGCGAATACTCACGATAAAATTTCTTATCGCTTTGTAAATTAACGCCCCAAAGTTTAGTCCCTAATTCTTTTGCCATTCTAAAATTATTCTCAAATAAATCATAGACCTCCTGCTCAGTCATCATAAACATTTCCAAATTCTCGTAATAACCAAATTGTCTAATATCATCATCCAACATCACCAACTCATTCCCCTTACTATTATCAAGAATAAAATTTCTAATTACTGCCATACCCTTACCTGCTAGATCGTCAGGAATAGCGACTATTTTATTGTCATTATATTTTTTATACTCCTCTACCTCAAACTGATGACAATAAATAACTGCTCTACTAAATTTTTTAGCAGTCAGACAATCATTTGCTCTTTTATAACTTGGTATAGCAATCTCAAACATATTAACCCTTAATTACTAAATTACTGCCACATTTAGGGCAGGTGATAACCCTACCAGTAGCCATATAAATTAAATACAGACAACCAATAGGCAATAGGAATAAAAGCAATAAGAACAAAACGAAGTAAGAACCCCTATTCCTAATCTTTGGTTTCCCGTAGTATTTACAAATTTGACATCTAATAGTCATATTATTTTAGATTAACCACAAAAGCGTCAACTGAGTGGCGTATTTTAATAATCTCAGGCACTACATCCTCAGGAATATCTAAGGTCATAGTGTCTTTGCTAAAGTCAACTTGCTCAACACTCACATTAAAGTAAGGTATCTCTAAACCTTTCATTTCCTCTAATTCTCCCTTAACCTGAGCAATATTGTCCTTTAGAGAACGAATAGAAGCCTTATAGTCGTCAAACATATCAGGCTTAGCCTCAACATTTTTAATTTTTCCCTCTAACTCTTTGACCTGATCGTTGAAGTAATCTAGGTCAACAGAGATTTTGACTTTATAATTTGATAAAGCCTCAGTTAGACCGAAAGGGCTTTTAATCTTTAAAGTCCACTGCCTAGCATTTTCCTTGACTGATAAAGCAAGGATTTTAAATTTCATTTTTTGCTCTGCCATAAAATTAAAACTTATTTAATTAAATCAAGGAGTTTCTGACCGTCTAATACACGACCAACCCCTTTTTGTTTATAGTCTTTATTACTACTCTTAGATAAAACACTTTTCAATTTAAAATAATCCTCAATAGCCATCCAATCAACTGAATTGTTAAAAGCAAATACTATATAATTATTTTCCTCTAATAACTCAGCACTAAACTCCTCCTCCTTAACCAAGCTGACATCATCAGCGAATACCTTACTCAACTCACTCTCCATAAAACCAACCTCTCTCAATAACTTCTCATCCAGTCCAGCCAATAACTTAGTATCAAACTCACCCTTATTTTTATTCAATCTTAAATTTAACTCTTTCTCATCCTTAATCTGTAAATTCACACCAACACAAGGCACTTCTTTCATTCCTAACTCCTGAGCAATCATTAACCTTTGATGACCACCGATAACAATATTTTTCCTCTTAGGATTGATATTGATTACAATAGGCTCAACGAAATCAAATTTTTTAATTGACTTTTTTAATTCCATTTTTTCCTTTTTCCCAATCTTTCGGGGATTGTAGGTAGCAGGTTTTAATTCACTAACCTTTTTTTGTATTATTTTTAGATTGCTCATAATTTTGTTTATCCATATTTATAATATAAATACTCTTGATTTTTTCTCCCCTGAACTCTCCTTTATCAATAGCCTTTTTAATGGCATTAGTAGCTTTATCTAATACCTGTTTAGCCTCCTTATCAAAATTCAATTTCAAATTTTTAAACTTCTCTTTAGCCTCTTTCTTGATCGTAGGTAAAAATTGATATTTAGCCCCGTGTAGCATACGCAAATAAGCAACCCTATTATTCTCATCATCCTGAACCTCAACAGGCGAATAAATAACAGCCCTTTCTTTATTCCCATTCTTATACTCTACTGCGACAAGCACAGAACCAATCAAGAAATATTTAACCTCTTGCTTAATTCCTTTTTTTGACTTTTTATATTTACTATCAAAATCTACTTTAAAAAATAGATTTCTTTTAATTGTGTTTTTAATATCCATAGACTAATTTTTTATTTTATACTTAACTCCGTTAATATTTAGAGTGCCTTTCATTCCATATAAAGCCCCGATTAACTTTAACCCGTCTTTATTGAAAATCTTTTTAGCACACCAACGCCAAACGAATTTAGGCATAAAATTAGGTTTCTTTCTTAGAAATATGATGAAAGAGTTTCTTGTCCCCTTTCTAATTTTTTTAGCTTCCTTTGTGTTCATAGGTAAATTTGTTAGATAATTTTTTTCTCATTTCAGCTAGATGTTTATTTATTCTAGCTTGTTCCTCAGGTGTTCTTTCTACTTTAGCCTCTCTTATCATTCTTTGAGTTTCAGTTTCAACTTGCTTTTTATTTTCTTGCCTTATCTCACTATCACTAGGCAATTTCTTATATTCAGGCTTAGCCCACTTCTTATTATTCCTGAGCCAAGTAGACCACCTCTGACGCATAGCAAAAGTTTTCTGTTTTTGCCAGTGTTCTTTTTTGCCTCCGTCATTCTTAGCAGTCCAATAATCAATGAACGCTTTTCTCTCCTCATATAAATCAGCAGGGATTGAACCGACAAGATCGTCAAACTTTTCTTTAAAAGACTTATTGCCACTACCCTTGACTGGCTCTGTAATAATTTGAGGATAAATCTTTCTTAGGTTTCCCCCAGCCCTATCAACCTCACTCTTTAAAAATCCTCTATCCTCTAAACTCTTAATCAATCTACTGACCTGAGTAATTGAGATTTTAAATAACTCAGCAAAATACTGATTACTAGCCCAGCAATATCCCTCTTGATTACTTAATGCTGTTATCTCTGCGAACAATAGTTTAGCAGTAGAACCAACAACATCATCATATCTCACAGTAGCAGGAATAATCGCCCAAAAGCTAGGTCTTTCTTTTTCATTCTCCATATTATTATTATACACTATTTTTTAAACCTTGCCAACACCTAAAAACAAAATCTCTCAATAAATCCTATCTCCTTTAATAAATCCTCTTTAATAGACTTACGACTTTCATCCTCAGCAATCATCTCAGCCTCCCTCCACTTAGAAAATGGCACAATAATCATCTCTCTGTCTTTGGCTCTCTGACCTTTTTTATAGAACCAAACAACTACATACCCATTACCACAACCAAAAAAGCAGTCAAAAGGTTTTTTGTTTGTGAACCTCATTTTAGGATTATCAGGAATAAAGGGCATATCATTTATTTTGTGATAGCACCCCTCATCCTCAACTTCTTTCAAAGCGATAACCTGATGAGGACTTAAACTGTCAAACCTAATTGACTGCGACTTTTCTATTTTCAACTCAAAAGCTGAAAATTTACCATATTGACTTTTTATATATCCTTTATTTTCCTCAGCCCATTTAGAAAATAAAATTTGAAAATCTTTCTCTTTCATACGACAAGCAAAATATAAAAGATTACTAGAGCTGAGGAGGGACAACAGAGTAAGTCCTATCATCCCTCTCCTCTATCCTCAAACTCTTATATTTATTAGTTAAATATTTTTTAATCTGCCTCCAATCTCTTGTAGGCATACGCTTACAGAGGTCATCAATATCGGCTCTAATAATAGCCCTATACCGATTATAATCTTTATCAAGACCATTCCCTCTGTGATGATAACTACAAACTGGCACGATAGCCCATTTCTCATTTATTCTTTTACCAGCAAATAAGAAAGCGTGTTCCCACTCTACTCTCCCCTGACATTCGTGTCCTTTCCCTATATCGCAATAAATACAAGATCGCATAAACGGGTCCTCAGCTATCTCCTTTCTCATTTTTAATGGTATCGGTTTCATACTACTTCGTAATTTTTAACTTATCTATATCAATATGAACCGTCCTACCATATTGAACCTTACTGGCTAATATAACAGCCTTAAGAACATCAATAGTCATTCTACATTTAAGACAACAACTCTCTCCGTTCTTTCTAAAATAAAGTCCACATTTTTCGCATTTAATTCTTTCTTTCATATAATTAAACGCTAACTCCAACAATCTCCTCCTCAAAAATATCTATACCTTTGATGTTTCTAACTCCTGCTCTAATATCTGCTCTAATCAACTTCTCATCAATAACAAGATATTTTTTAGGGACTTGCTGAGGTTCAACAACTTTAAAATTCCACTGCTTTCTCATCTTTAAACTTCCATTATCAGAGTGAACTGATTTTTGTTGTTTGAAATCAGTATCATCAAAACTAAATTCCTCTCTACTAGCCTCCTCCTCTTTAGCTTTCTGCTCATCCTCAATCCTCTGTAATTCCTCTTTTTTAGCTTTACCTTTTAATCCCTCTTTTTCTAATCTCTTTCTTTCTTTCTCAGCCTCTTTCTCTCTTTGTTTTCTTAATTTCTCTTGGTCTTTCTCCCACTCCTTTCTTTTTCTGTCCTCCTCTTTTTTTCTTTCAGCCTCTAACTTTTCCTCCTGAACCTTACGAAAATTAACAACCTTTAATTTTCCTAAACTTTGAGCCTTTTGTAAAAACTCTTTAATAGGTCTAAACCTAGCATTTATGCTAGTCAATTGGTCATTAAGAGGTTTTGTAAAGAATAACCTTGTTTCCTCTAATGTTTTTAACTGCTTAGTTATTTCAGCTAATAACTCAGTAGCCATTTTTACTCCATGCTCATCTTTGATTGTGAGGTCATTAACTCTCTCAATCAAATCTTTTGAGCCTTTTTGAACGACAACTAATTTGTCGTCAATTTGTGTCTTTGTCATAGATTTTAATTATTATATTTTTTATAAAATTCGTTTGCTAGTTTTAGCACTCGTAATCGTAACATATTTTTCTCGCCTTTTTTAAGTCCATTTATCCCCACAAACCTCTCTCCTCCATTTTTTTGATTACGATTATTCTCAGCTATACTCCTCTTAGGAAATTTCATATCTGAGCATTTTTTAGGCTCTACCAAATCACCAATCCTCTCATCAGGTCCAATTCGGTAGATCGCAACATCAAATCCACTTAAACAAGGCTCTAGGCAAATCTCATAATCCTTAAACTCAAAGGAATAATACATCTGCCTATCATCAGTTATAGCTAACTGAAAGTCTTTCCATTCTAATTTTTTCATATTAGTTATAGTTTTTACGAGCCTCAAATTTCTTACTAATATTCTCAAACCTCTCTATTGTCCCTGTAATACCTGATGAGCCAACTAACTTCTCAATATTTTTATAATCACGATATTCAGTAGTCAACTTAGCTCTATTCTCAGCCTCTAAACGACTACACCCGACCTTATCAATTATTTCAGTAATCTTGCCATAGTATAATTGTTTTTTATAAATCAGATAGCCATTTAAAAGAGGCTCATAGGATAAGAAAATCGCAGACTTCTCTAACCAATAATCAGCAGGTATTTTAGCTTTATCATTTATCATCTTTCGCATATTTCCTAACTCAGCCTCAACATAATCCATAACTCTCCTAACTTTATCCTCCTCCTCCTCAGAAAATTTAAGCCCCTCCATTAACTCATTATAGCTAGGTGGTTTCCTGTCTAAAATAATACCTCCAAAAGTTTTCTGAACATTACTGACAAAATCTTTATTCTCCTGTTTAAGCATTTCTAAATAATTACCTAACTCCTCAATCTCTGCCTCACTCCATTTATCCTCAGCTTGAATTTCATCTAAAAGGTCAGGCAACCTTTTTTCAAAATATGCTTTTCTAATTATCCCCTCAGTCTTACCACATATTTTGACCTCCTCTATTTTTTTTGTAGTTTTCTTTGCCATATATTTAGAATGGTATATCCTCAACCCTTATCTCAGGCTCATTATCAGCACTAGGCTGAGAATAATCTGTTTTAGGTTCGGGCTGAGAATACTCACCTTGATTATTTTGATTATCATTTTTAGAACTTAAGAACTCCAACTCATTAACAATAACCTCAGTCACATATTTCTTAACTCCATTACTCTCATAATCTCTAGTCCTCAATTCACCGATAACTCCAATCTTAGAGCCTTTAGTTAGATGTTCAGCAAAGACTTCTGCCTGACGACCAAATAAAACGATATTGGTAAAATTAACTATCTGCTGTCTTTGTCCTTGCTGGTCTTTATAAAATTTATTAGTAGCGATTGAATTTGACACAACCGACTTACCTGTGTTTGTTTTTTTGAGTTCGGGATTTTTAGTGATATTCCCGATTAAAATTACTTTGTTCATAAATATATAATTAGAATAAATTAGCTTGTGGAGATTTTTCAGCTTGATACTCCTCTCTCCTCTTATAGCTGTAATAATCTATATCACTAATATTCACAGCCATAGGTTCTTTAGAGTGAGTTTCCCAAGCCTTATGATCGTAGGAAAGGACTTGGTTTGCCATAGTAGCAACTATATCCATACAAGTAACCTCTCCGTGAATAAACTTAATCCCCTCCTCAGTAGGTATCCAACCACCTTTAGCACCATAGACTAATCCGAAGTATTGTAGCTTTTGAAAGTTAGCTAATTGATTATGAGTTAAATCTAGGCTTTTCTGTAAATTACAGGCTAGATGATATTTCTCAAAATAATCAACTAATTTTCTCAACGCCTTAACTAAAGGCACATTTAGTCTGTGAGTATAGGCAGTCACCACACCACCACAGCACTCACACTTTTCTTGATACTTCATACTATTGAACTAAAGCCTCCATTTCTTTCTGTATATTTTTAAGATACAGACAAGAAAGGTAGCCCTTTGTTATACGAGGGTCAGACTTAAAACTCTTAACTGCGAACTCAGCATTTTCTTTCCCAAATCTAACAATCCAATTTCTATCAAATTTCTTTTCAAACTCCTCCTCGTGAGCAAGACCATAACCACCAACCTGTAAAATAAAGTCCCAATAAATTCCATTACCACTTTTAAAATCTATCAAACAATATTCTCCGTCAACCTCAGCGATACAATCTAAAGTCCCAACGAAATTATATTTTTTTGAATAGACTAATTTTTCAGTAGCAATAAACTTTACATTATGCTCTTTCTCCCAATCCCTAAAAGCTAAATAGGCATTTTTAATTTCAGGGTCTTTAGGTATAGCAGGGATAGTCTTTCTCTCTCCTAATTTATATTTAATATACTCACTTACTAGATCGTGGATAATAGAACCCTTTTCAGCAGACTTATCCCTTTTAGTCCTCCAAGCATTTTTAGCTTGATTGATTTCAGGCTCTCCCACTACTCCCCCACTACTTAAAACATCAACGAGGGCTTTTCCCATTTCTTTACAAGCCCAAGGGATTAAGAGGGGCTTATCTATCATACCAGTAGCACCAGTAACCGATTTTAGCCATTCTCCATTATCTCGTCTAATATAGACGTGAGAATAGCGACCATACTTCTCATAGAAGTCTATTGTGATTGAACCCCCATAAAGATTAAATGTTCTTGTAGGGGTATAAGTTGTCTTTGCCATAGATTTTTTTATTTAATTTAATAAGTTTATTTTACCATTTTAGGACTATTTAAAAAGTCCATTAAATATTTTTGAGCAGTAGATTGCTGTATTTTTAAACTCTTAATATTCTGACCAGTATAGTTATTATATACCTCAACCATAATCTCAACTTTCTCCTTAGTTAACCCGTCATCAAGGCTTATCTCAGCCTCCTTTGCCAAGACCCTGACTAGCTTACTAAAATAATCAACTCCTTTATCCTCTTTGACTACCTCAGGCTCTATCTGATTACCCTCTACAACCTCAACATTCTCCGGATTACTCTCACTCACAATAAACTCATTCTTGTTATAGACATCACTAGCAATCCCCAACTCACTAGCACATTTCTTAAGGGCGTCAGTAGAGGCACTTTTATAATCATTAGCCATATCAACTGGCATACTGGTATTAGACTTCAAATACTTAACACTAGCACCACCGAACTGGCTTTTGACGATAGCAACATTATTGTTTTCGTCTTTAATGATTAACTTACCTTGAACCCAAACCTGAACGACTTTGTTTCCTACTTTGACCTCTCCCTTATCAATAATCTCAAAGTCCCAACGCCAACCGAATAAATAGTTTAGAGCAGTTTTCATATAACCACCCTCAACATAACTCAGCATAGTCCCACTTGGTCCTTTTCTTTGTTTGATATACTGAGCAGGTGTTCTCTCTGCCATTTTGAGCAACACCTTTAAATCAAAGACTGGTTTAACTAGAGATTTTTTACTCTCTACAACCAAAGCCTTATTTAACTGCTGAGATAAATCCTCAGCTTTTTGTTCTGTTTCCACTAAAGCAAGTTTCAACTCTTTAACCTGCTTACTCTCTCTAGGCTTTCTAGTAGCCTTTTTTTGAGATGTTTTTTTAGCGACTTTCTTTTTAGTAGTCTTAGCTACCTTTTTTGTCGCAGTCTTAGTCTTTGCCATAGATATAAGATTAAATTATTATATTATAATTATACACCATTTTATTAACTAACCCAAGTCTTTCTTTACAAGGACAATATTTCTCCAAACTCTACCACCCTTTTTTTTAATAACTCTAATCCTGCCTTTATCAATTAAAGACTGAATAAACTTTTGAGCACCTGTCGGGCTGATTGAGAATTTGTCAGCGATTTCTTGCCTTGTAGGAGAATAGTTATTGTCAACTATATATCCAAGAATATAGGCAAATATATCCTCCTCTCTGCTTGTTAGTGGTAAATTTACTTTAGCCATATACTTTTTATCATTATTATTTATATTTTAATTATACACCTTTTTTTAAATTTAATCAAATTACTTTTTCCCCAATATTATCTTAGCAATTTTTTCAGTAGTCATACACCTCAGATTACTAATCCCAGCGTAGAAATCACAATCATTATCTAATTCTCTCTGAACAAGAGGCTTGTGGTTTGAAAATCTTATTTTATATAATTTCTCACCCTTTTTAACAAAAACATATTTAGATATTTTGTTAGATCGTGGAATATATAACTTAACCTCCCAACCCTCTCTCAACATCCTGAGAATAAATCTGAGATATTTAGGGGCACCATATTTCCCCTGAGATAGCTTCATCACCTTTTTGGCAATATCTCTCTCATTACAGGGTCTAGCCCTGTGGTAGTTTTTCTTAAACGCCATACTTAGAAATTTTTAGACTATTATAATGACGGGCGTCTTTAGCATATCTATATAAGAAATCAACAATCTCATTAAGGTCAAACTCACTCTCTCTGAACTTCACATCCCAATCAAACACGATCGCACCATAATTCAAAGCCTTACTCTTATTATTAAAGGCAATAGCCCAAAGTCCATTATCCTCAACCCAATAAAACTGATAGCCTAATTCCTCGTGATAATCAGCAGTAAAACGCATTATATCATCTAAACTGGCGAACTCTCCGAAGTCAAAGCCAACTACTAGCTTTGCTATTTCTTTTTTAGTAATCATAATTTTATAATTATTTTCTAACGATTGATTTCTCTCCTAAAATTCTCACAGTTAGGTTCTGCTTGCCAAACTTTATTGCTCTGTCTTTCTCCCAGTAGTTCATAGCAATATCTACTCTATTACCAAATCGTGAGTTCATCCTGTCCCAAACGATACATTCAAAACTCCAACCATTTGATGCTATAATCTGTAACTCAGTCCCTAGAGGCACGAAATTGGCAGCACATACATTCTGACCCTTAGCAACCTCCTCACATAAATTGACCTTTGAATAAGCACCGATACAGGGAGAACTATCAGTTTGGTTCACATCACCAACATTATAGGCAGTAACCTCTCTGATTGTTTCGCTAACTACTTCACGAATAATAATCTCCTCTGAGTTTATCTCGTTAGTATTAGCAAGGGTTTCAATAGACTTAATTGTCTTATTACCCTCTGACCAAATATATCCCGAAAGAACACCGACAACGATAAGCGTAAAAATGATTTTTCTTTTAAGTATTTTTCCCCTACGCTTTCGGGTCATATACTTTCTTTTTTTATTTTCCATATTTTTTAATTTTCCTCCTCCTCTGGTAGATCGTCAATATCTTGATGATTAGCAGGGAGGTAGGGATTAAAATTTAACATAATTATTTATTTAAAGTTTTAATATTAAACTCACTAATTTTTTTCTCTCCACAATGTAAATCTCTCTCTATACCTAAACCGAACTGACCTTTAAACTCCTCTAACTCAGCAAGACTGAAAGCACCCCACTTGTCATTATGGTCACCGAATAAAGATACATAGCCATAAAAACATTTATTCTCCTCATCCCACTCAGTAGCATACCAAGTCCCTGCCCCTGTCGGATTAAAGAACTTAGCAACCACGATAGGGTCTTTTTCCTCACTTTGGTCACCGACCTCTTTAAATCTCTTTTTTAACTCCTCTGTTAATAATTTCATATAATCTTATTTATACATCTGCTCGGCTACCTTGAACTCTAGTTCAACCACCTTACAGACTTTATTAAATTGAGCCTTTGTTATTTTCTGCTTTAGCTCAGTTAGCAGACTTCTTTGTTTTTGATGTAATTTTTTAGCTGACATAATTTTATTTAATATTTTTCTTTTTTAATATTTTTACTAATTGCTCTCTACTTAATCCATTCTTAAACTCTTTTGATTGTCTATCATAGAAATCTATTCTCTCACCCTCCTGATTATATATTCCCCATATCGGATATTTACTCATATACTCTGAATAGATTTTTATTGTTTTGAACTCTTGTGTCATAAAATATTTTTAATTGATTATGTTAGTATTATACACCATTTTATAAACCTTGTATAGTCGTATTTATACACAATAAATACGGGGGTATTTTGACTTATCCACAGAACCACTTTGAGAATGTAAGTGTATATGGCAACTATCACATAAACAAACTAAATTATTATATTTATTATTAGTAGGCACTTCATCAATATGATGAACAACCAATTTTTTCTTTTTAAAACCACAAATCTGACAAGTATAATCATCCCTTTTTTTTATATCATCTCTTATTTTATTCCATACTCTAACATTTCTTGAATTTATACCAACTGCTATTTGCTGAGCCCTTTGATAAGATATATCAAAAATCTTTCCTATTGACTGATAAGATAATCCTTTGTTTCTTAGCTCTATTATTCTTTGATTTCTGTTCATAGTATTATTTTTAATTATTATAAGCAGATCGTATCTTATCGTTGATATTTTTCAAGTCTACAAAAACAAAAACCCCCAAAAAGGGGGCTTCTGTTAAAATCTCGTGGCAAAGACTTTCTGACAAGGGAGAGGAGAAAGACCCAAGTCAGTATATAAAAATCCTTTCGGAATTTTATTTCAATTTTAATGTTCCCTGTATCGCCTTATCCCACTCAATCTCACCTTTCTCATTCTTAGGCACTTCAATACCGAAATTTAAACATACACTCTCCATAGCCTCAGGACTTAAGAAAGGAAGCCATACACCCACAGCAGGGCTATTCTCATCCTTAATAATTTTTACATTTTGATTGTTAGACATATCATTCCAATTATTATTTAAGTCAATCAATGTCCAAGGGCTATAAACGAAATACCCAGCGAAATAATCACTTTGTAATTTCTGCCAACCCTCAACTCCACAGGAATTGCCCCAAGAGTTTATCGGACTGATTGTTTTTTTATTATTTTCTAAAAATGCTTTTCCACCAAATAAAGCGTGTGACCAAGCAACCTCTAAAGGAATTTGTGGATATTCAGAAGTCCAACCTCTACCATTCTCTCCGTCAACTGCGAAAAATACTCCCAACCCCATAAGCATAGCCCAAGCCATTTTATCCATTAACTCAGGTCCAAACCCTTTAACGCTTTTATATTCTTTACTCTTAAGGATTGAACGAACCTCTTTCAGCTCATCAGTTTCCTCAGGCTTTTCTAAATATTCTTTTTCTGAGTAAGGATTTCTGACTATCCCGTGGTCAGTTTCAAATTCGTGATAACAAGGCACTAATTCCTCAGTCCCAACTCCACGATTACAAGTCAACTTTAATCCGTCCCTTAGATAAGCACCAACTCCCTCTCCAAGAGAAATATAAGCATAAATATCCCTAGCAGATATTTTTTTATATTCTCCAGTTTCAATAAAATTTAATATCTCTAAATAATAACTCAAAGCCTGTCCTACGCAAGAACTAGATATGCCTTGATTTTTTACAGGTATTTTAAAAGGAGGAATATTTTTCTTTTTTACTTCATCAACTATCTCTCTATATCGGTCAACTCCCCAGCCCTCTCGTCCTCTTATTCCAAAAAACTCAGCCTCATCTTTACAGATCGCACGATAGCCGAGTAATAATTCAATATCAAAACCTAACTCCCAATCAAAGGGGGCAACAGAGGCAAATGCTCTATCTCTTTTGTCCTCCATTTGTTTTGACAATATTGAACTTTTACCTAAATCTTTCTCTAACATATTATTTATTAGCATTAGTTAAGACAAATTGTAGAAGTAATAAAAATCCTGAGGCTATATAAACAAATCTTTCTAATTTTCTCATTCTGTTTTCGTGGTCTTTGATTTTAGTATCAACAGCAATCTCTTGTATTTTTATTTTTTCTCCAACCTCCTCTTTATCACATTTATTAACTTCAACTTTAGATAGTCTAGTTTTAAAGTCATTATTATCCCGTATTAAATCAGATAGACGAGTATCTATCCTAATAAGCAGATCGTGGTCACTTTGATATTTACTTTCCTCCGACATAGTTTCTATTTCTTAGGTTTATAATAACTCCAAATAGGTAAAATTATCGCTGACACAGCACTCACAGCGTTAATAACTGTCATTATGGTATCAGTGAAGGCTTCAGCGTTAAACTCTCCAGTATAACCCATTAGAGTTAAAATAACATAAAGTGAAGCTGATATACCTGCCCAAATTCTCCTTTGTTTTAATAGTTCTAAAATTTTCATAAAGTTTGTATTAAGTTAGATTATTAAGTTATATTATTATATTGACATTTATGTTAATACCCTCTTTACATAAATGTTAATAGCTATATACATTTATGTTAATAGGTATAACAGCTTTTAAACAGTTAATCCACAACCTAACTACTTGTTATTGCTTCCCAAGATGTTCCGTTATAAAAATTTAATTTATTAGTGGTTGAGTTAAATATTATCTGTCCTGCCCTTACTCCTAAAAGAGCGTCTCTTTGCGCTGTAGTTAAACTTTGAGCAACAAATACTTCTTTAGGAATTTTAGTGTTTCCGTCTAATCTTAATATATTAAAATCATCATCTGTCTTAGGAGTTTGAGTTGCGTTTGTTCCTAAATCTAAATAATAACCACTAGCGCCGTCAGAAGTATTTCCACTAATATCAGTCCCACTTGAAGGACTTGTCATTTTCTCTATATTCTTATCAGATTTAATAATAAATTTATTAGTGCTATATTCAACTGTTTCATTTCCACTTGTTAATTCTCTAATTTGTTCTTGTAAAGCTGAGGCAATTTCATCAAAAGTCGGGACTTTTTCTCCTATTATTTTAAAATATAAATCTATGCTTACATTTGTCCAAGGATTACTACTAACTTTTTCTATAACATTACCGTTAGAATAAATATCACTTGTTGAACATTGAGCAGATACATATTGACTTGATGTAGTTTGAGGATAAGCCGGAGGTGTTAAAACTATCGCATATTTTGTATTGGAATTTAACAAAATAGATGAACTCAAAGTTAATTCTATATCTTGATAACTTGTTGTTAATTCTGTCGCAATGTTTAATGTGGCAGTAGCTAAAGCACTACCAGTTGGAAAACCACCAGAAGTCGCATATATTCCTACCGTTAATGTTCCATAAGCACTTGAATACTTTTTGAGCCTTAAAACTATTTTTGATATTAAATTTTTACTTACAGTTTCAAAAGTTTGTCCCTGTTGTATTTCATCATAAAAAGCTCTCTCATTTCCTGACCCACCTACAAAAAGGTCCGTTCCCTCACTTTCGTATGGTAAACTTAATATATTATCATCATAGTCAGTATTATCTATATTTATAGAGTATTTTAAAAAGTTAACTGATGTTGCCATATTAACTTTCATATAAATATCGCTTGATACAGAATTCCAACTAGAGCCACCGTTTAAACTATATTTTAATGTTCCGTCTGGATAAGTGTTTGAAGAGCTAGTATTTATTTTATAATAGTTAGAACCATTACTGTCTGGGCTTTTAAATACAAAACAGTATTTATTACCAACAGTCAACG
>RZYD01000535.1 GCA_009930445.1 Bacteroidia bacterium
GATGACCTGTGCATTGTAAGTAGTTTATGGCCGCCCGATGAATCCGCTCGTGTGGCATGTTTGACGGAGAGAGCCCATTAATTTCCGGACACCGTTGGTCGATTCCAAAACATTCGGATGAATTTTTTAGAGATCAGATGAAATTGTCCAGCATTGCAGAACTCCCTGTACGGTTGGAGCATGCTTGTGAAATTGTAAGTTTGCCGAAGATTCATAAAGACCCATTTGATCGTATGCTCATTGCTCAATCAAAGATCGAGAGGATGAAGCTGGTGACCAAAGATAGCAAAATCTCTTTGTACGATATTGAGATTGTTTGGTAGATATTCAAAATCTCAGCTTAAATTATTATGGCCTCTAGCGTGTCTATGAGTGAAGGTTAGTGACCGTACAAGGTAATGGAGTCAGGAGAAAAATAATAGCAGCGGGAATTCCAAAACCGCTGTTTGCGAAAGCCGGCATCCTGATCAATAATATAAGATTATAAGACCGATCCCTTGTCTACGCCGTGTGTTACCAGAAGAAAGCATTAAAATATTGGACTGACCCCTTTTCCCTCGCATTTGACCGCATACTGATTGCTCAAGCTGTCGCAGAGCCGATGCGCTTGCTAACCCATGATCGAAAAATTGTGCAATACGGTGAGTTTGTTATTGAAGTTTAATGCAAGGTCTTTCGGGAGGTAGTGTATATAGCGGTGTGATTGCTGGAGGTGAGTAGAGCAGGGAGGGGAGCGACGGGCTGCAATCCCGTCGGTACGGAGGAACGATATCATTTAGTGCCGATGAGTGAAGATTAGTGCTTGGAAAAGAAGGGGTGACTTGCCCCCAAAAACACGAAAAGGCACCAAAAGGGGAACGAGTACCAGCGGGATTGTAGCCTGCTGCAGAGTTAGCCGCGAAAAGGCGAAGAATGCGCAACAAAGAGATTTGTACAAGGTGATGGGGTCAGTAAAAATAATGGCAGTGGGGTTCCAAAATCGCTGTTTGCGAAAGCCGGCATCTTGATCAATAATACGAGATTACGGGACTGACCCCTTTATCTTCCATTCACTGATTTTGGCTTTAAAAGCTGTTTGGGGAAGAGGCAAACAAGGATATCTTAATGGATTTGTTTAAGGAGCACTCGTTGTTCTGATGCCGTAGAACGGTGCTCTGCGCCGTTTATCTGGCACTGCAAAACGGCGCAGAGCACCGTTCTACGGCGGTGTGCAAAATAAACACCCAGTGAAGAGCCCGGAACCAAGAACGAAGAATCAGTTGCCAAATGCCGTATGGTCGATACCTGACCCCGATCCCCCACTTATGTGAATATGGAACTTGAAGTGGAGGGATTATAGTCTTATGCTCTGCGCTCATTTTTTAGGGAACTTTACGGGGACGAAGTGTGCTCAAAATGAGCGAAAATGTCTTTTTATGAGGTGATGCTATGGGCGGAAAATACATCAATCCATTTACTGATTTCGGCTTTAAAAAGCTGTTCGGGGAGGACGCGAACAAGGATATCCTGATGGATTTTTTGAACGAACTTCTGCGTGAAGAAGAAGGGGAAATTACGGAACTTCGTTTTTTGCGAAATGAAAATTTGGGAGCGATGCAGGCGGACCGCAAAGCGATCTTTGATATCTATTGCGAAAGTGCACGCGGTGAAAAATTCATTGTGGAAATGCAGAAAGCCAAACAGGACTTTTTCAAAGATTGGGCGGTTTTCTATTCGACGTTCCCGATACGTGACCAAGCAGAACGCGGGGACTGGAATTACAAACTGAATGCGGTGTATACCATCGGCATTCTCGATTTTGTTTTTCAGGATGACAAAGCTGACTCGGATAAATTCATCTACAGGGTTAAGCTGTCAGACATCGAAACCAAC
>RZYD01000078.1 GCA_009930445.1 Bacteroidia bacterium
AGCCACGATCCATTCAAAATTTTTGTTGGTTTGAGCACGCAGACTGGCAATGAGGCGGGGGAGGTGTTGGGCCGCATTGTAGGTGGCGGTGATGATGGAAATAGTGTATGTCATGGACTATGTAGAAACGTGTAACCACAAAAAAAGATTTGTTAGAATATTTTTGATGTTAATAATAAACCTAAATCTGGCTTTTCAAATTTTTTTGTATTTCCGAAAAATTCATCATCGACATATTGAATAATCCCATTAATCGATTCAAGACAAATTATACCAAATTTCTCTAAATTTTCGGCTTGAATATATTTTGATACACAAAAAATTGGTATTTCACACAAATTTAACTCAACTATTTTTGTTAAAAAACCTGAAGTTTGAACCGGTGTAATAATTACGCCCGTAGCATTTTCATACAAATTAAATAACTCTGAATTAGAAACAGCGCCTTTGACAATAATCCGTTTGTCATTAATATTTTTGAAAATTTCAGTTCCATATCCTGCAACTACGATTTTGATTTGTAGATCAGATATTGCCAGCATATCAAAAAAACGATTCATGCCTAGAAGCGTTGGTGGATTACTAGCTGTCCCTATTAGTAAGAAAAAATTATTTTTGCTCAATTTTCTCTTCGTGCTAATTGAATTGAGTAAAACGCATTCCGACGATTCTGGATAATATTCGAAAACTGAAGCAGAAATAGAAAAGCATTCTAAAATCGCACAATCAAATTTAGAAATTGAAAATACATGTTTTGCTGATTTATATAAGTTTAATTCCCATTTCATTGCACCAATAAAATTTTTAAAGTAAATAATATTTTGTCCTGGAACTAAGAATTCAACGTTATGAGGAAAACAAACGTATTCAATTTTATAATGTTTTAAAATTTCTCCAAAAAACATATTTAAGCCAAATGGGCTGTCCAGAAAAACGATTCCAACTTTATTTTTTTGAAGTAGAGTGTCAACATAACTTGCTGCAATAACTAAACATACAAATCCTTTATAGTTGAGATTGTACTTAAAAGAAAGGGGTAGCCATTTAAATAAATTTTTAAAAAATACAAAAAAATTAGTTCGAAGGAGCCTGCGTAAGCAGGCTCTGGGAGTGCCTATATGTATAATTTTGCATCCTAGCATACCAAATTGCTCTCGCAACTGAGAGGAGCGTTTGAATCCACCATGCTGAATTAGTGGAGTATCAAAGGCTGTGATAAAAATACTATTTTGCATTTTTTATGTATTTTAGGTTTATAAAATTTAATCTAATGAAAAATGGAAAAAGAATCAGGCTTATAAGAAAGTTTTTTTTAAAAAAATGATAAAAAACATCTTTTAACGGGATAAAAAATAAAATTTTATATAATATCCCAGATTTATGTTTAGAAATTTTTGATCCTGCGCCACCAGGCCTTTTAAGAAATCCAACATAGTCATCGTCACGAAGATATCTGCCAATAAGCAGCATATCAATCACAAAAGCCCAGTCTCCGGCATGATAATCATAAGATGAAAAATTAATAGTTTCTAATGAATTTTTTTTGTATAAAGAATAGAACCTTGAATTTGGGCCTGGATTTATTAAAAACTTAGCAATTCGGATTAGTGAAAAATGGGAATCCATTGGAGAATCACCAGAATCAACTGTAGATCCATTATATGCAGATCGAGTAATTGCGGCAACAGCACTATCTTCATTTTTTAAAAGATCAATGCATCTTAAAATAAAGTCTCTTTCCCATATGTCATCGTGGGATGCCCACATAAAATATTTTCCTCTTGCCTTATTCAAAACAAATTGAAAGTTATTCGCAGCGCCTAAGTTAATTGTTTGCCTAATATACTGAATTCGTGAGTCCTTTTTTGAGTAGTCTTGACAAATTATTTGGGTTTTATCGGAGGATGCGTTGTCAGAAATAATCAACTCAAAATCGGTGAATGTTTGGGATAGCAAAGAATCGAGTGCGTTACAAATATATCGCTCGCCGTTATAAACTGGCATGCCGATGCTAACTTTAGGTATTCGTCTCATATGAATTTTTATTGTTTTTTGGTGTTGCGCCCACGAAATTGACCCATATCAGCGCTGATAAGTTAAAAATAATCTTTTTAAGATTGTTTTTGCAGTTGTTTGCACTTGATGGCGAATGAGATCAGCTGTCATTGCGCTGGCAAACATCGTAACGATTAGTGTGATAGCCAGTGTCAATACCTGAGTGATAATATTTTCCATAGGGTTCACAGTCGCTTTTGTAATACTTATTGTTAATAATGCAATTATTAGTGGTGCTAGTATATCATTTTTATACCAACGATATTTTTCTTTTACCATAACCTTTTGGTATATGAATTGTGCGCCTATAAAAATATATCCTACATTAAGAATAATCCAGACATAAGCTGCGCCTATAGCTCCATAATTTGGTGTAACCCATATAATAGTTGGAACTATGAAGATTACAGCAATCAAATTGATGTAGGCGCTTAATCGTGTCAATCCATGGGCAAGTTGCATCTGGTATGGTATCCACATTAAGCTATTTAGTAGATTTCCCACCATCAATAAGCTCAACAATACTGTTAGGCTTCGTGCCAAATCAGCATCCTGTGTCCAAAGTTTAAGAAACGTTTCGGAGAAACAGGCCACTATAAGAGCAACGCTCCCGGCGATGACACTCACTAATTGTGCGCCCTTGTGGTAGTTATTTATCAGTGCCGTTCTGTCATCCCGGGCGTGTAATTCACAGAATTTAGGATAAAATGTTTCAGTGATTGGAGTAATTAGGGAGTACAGCGTGCCGGCAATGGTGCTCGCCAGTGTGTAGTAGCCGAATTCGTGTAGTGTCAAAAGTTTTGAAAGCAAAATTTTATCAATCTGAGTAAGCAATAACGCAAAAAAAGTGATGCTAACCATTCCTCCAGCGAAGCGCCAAGTGCTATGCAACGCTTCCATGGAAAAGGATCCACCGCGCGTACCTTTGGAAATGCTAGCGTATGTGCTAATATTTAGGACTGTGAGAGTCGTAATTGATATCATTGCTTGCCATAGAAAAAAAGCTTCAATGCTCGGAGATATCCAAATTAAAATCCAAACAGCGCCGAGTCCGCGCAAGGTTGCCATGGTACAATTTACTACATTAAGCAGCACTTGTCGTTGCAGACCAACAATGGCGCTGCGATACACTCCCTCCACAAAGCGTAGTGCGGTGACCAAACCCATGATGTCAAAGGCTTGCGCCACGACCTCGACAGGGAGCGCGTTAGCTTTCAACCAAGAGGTGGCAATCCAATTTGAACTCAGCGTAATGCCACCGGTGATCAGGACTGCCATACCCACGGCTATAATTTCGGTGCTTCTTAATAGGTCACGGATTGACTCGTTGCTGCGACTCCCACCAGTAAAGTGTGCCATCTCGCGGACAAGAGTAGGTGTCATGCCCATGTCGAGCAAACCGAGCCATGCTTGCAGCACAGCAAACAGCCCAATCACCCCGTAAGCCTCAATTCCCAGATACTTGATGTACAGCGGAACAAAAGCCAATCCCATCAGGGCCGTCCAGCCCTGGCCAAGATAGTTGGCGATGAGGTTACGCTTTAATGTCATGGATTGCTTATTTTACCCGCTTCAAAAAACCATCTGGCGCAACCGTAATCAGCAATTTATGCTGAATACTTTTGTCGATTTCAAATTCAGAATGAGTCTTGAGATATTCCCAGACTGCTGTCTTAGGATTATTCCCAACACCCCACGGGCGGTCAGAAAACATATTTTCAGGCATGTCTTCAATGATTGTGTCAAAGACCACGCAGTAACTACCTAGAGTGACCAACGGGGCATAAGCCTTCAGTTCGGCCAAGACATGGTCGTGTGTGTGCATAGAATCCAGACAAACTAAAATGCGTTCATGCTCAGCAGCAACCTTGTGCACCTGCGCCACCACTTCCGGGGAGATTGACGAGCCTTCGATCATCTCTACACGTGAAAACATAGGGTGAGTCTCAATGGCCTCGCGGTTGTGGGCACGGATGTCGATATCAATTCCGAGCACCTTTCGTTTCGACTGTTTGGGGTCCAGCGCAATTCCCGATTCGATCGCCTCACAGAGGTCGAGTAGTGCTAGCATCGAGGCGTTCATAATCATTGACCCCCCGTGTGCAATGCCAGTTTCAATTATAAGATCGGGCTTTATTTTCCAGATTATTTCCTGCATCGCCACCATGTCTTGGGGGTATTGAATGATGGGACGACCCATATGCTCAAAGTTATACGAATACTTGTAAACAAAAGAGTTGTTTATAAATATTTTGCTCGCATTTTTTAGATTATTGTCAGCAGTTTGATTATTAATAAAGTGTGCACATTCTCGTTTAAAAATTTCATAACAATTCATTATTTTTTCCTGCGTTAATACGTTAAAAGTCCTTCACGGAGATTTACATTCTGATTCCAGCCAAGTGCACGCAATTTTTGGTTATCTCCAACAAGAAATGCAGGATCTCCCTTTCTTTTTGATTCAAATTTTAATATATTATTCGGATTTTTTCCACAAATATATGCAATTTCTCTTACGATATTCTCAATCAATAACGCTTTGCCTGAGCAAATATTTATGTTGCCATCAAATTTCTTTGCTGCACAAAGAACAATCGCCTCTACAGTATCGGAAACATGCAGAAAGTCTCTATATGCGTTTGCGTTTACCCCGAAGGGGGCGTCTTCTCCACGAAAAAATCTGAACAAAGATGGCACCAAGCGAGCTTGATCCTCGTCAACACCGTAGGGAAAGAAAATCCTTGCCCATGTCAACGTCCTTCCATACTGAATTTTAGTCAACTCGGTAAGCCGACGAGTTGCATTTTTGGCCTCACCATATAACGTATTTGGGCATTCTGGAGTCACATTTTCCACGCAATATCCATAACGCCAGTCGTACTCTGCACAAGTCCCTGCGATCAAAGCATGCTCACCACCATTTTTATAGAAAGCATCTAGCAAATAAAACGTGGCGCGAATCCACTCAATATTCAGTGCGGAATTCCAATACTTACCATGCACCGCATACCAAGCTAAATGAATTAAATGAGTTGGCTTAATTTTGCCCACAATTTCGACAAAATTTTCCGTTTTAAGTAAATCGACTCGAACTCCGTTTTCTTCCGTAAAATTTCGACCTAGCACTACAAATTCAATACCCGTAGACTCAAGTGACCTCGTTAAATGCCTACCTATAAACCCTGTAGCACCTGTTACTAATACTTTCATTTTAAATTCTCGACCGCTTGATAAACGTTGAGGATGCTCAAAAATGGATTTAAAAAGTACCTAACTCGTCAATATCCGTTCTGCTTCTGAGCCGGTTTTTTAGGCGTTTAGGGGAATAAAGAGCATGGAATTTTATAGGATTGTTATTTCCGGAACTGCAGTGACGAATCGGGAACCACTCTTTTTAAGCGCTGAATTCTGCTGCTGAACTTCTTCCGCTATATTCCACGGCAAAATTAGTACGTAATCGGGTTGTTCAGTGACCATTTTCCCAGGTCCTAGAATCGGAATATGACTTCCCGGCATGAACTTTCCCTGCTTGGACTCTGCCGCGTCACAGACAAAGGGCAGCAGGTCCGGTTTGACTCCGGCATAGTTCAGCAACGTATTTCCCTTGGCAGCGGCACCATAGGCGACAACTTTTTTCCCAGCACGTTTTTGTTCAATGAGAAAGGCAAGCAGATCATCTTTGATCTTGTCGGCACGGGACTGAAAGCCCAGGTAGGTTTCCGTGCGCTGCAGACCATGCAGCGCTTCTTCTCCAAGCAGGTTTGCCACTGAATCTTCGGTGAACCGGGCATTATCCGCATGGCAACCAAACACCCGCAAACTCCCACCGTGGGTGGGTAGTTCCTCGACCTTCCAAACACGCAGACCTGCCGCAGCAAAAATACGGCAAACGGTGTACAGCGAGAGGTAAGAAAAATGCTCATGATAGACCGTATCAAACAAGGTGTTCTCAATCAGACGCATCAGATGAGGGAATTCCAAGGTGATGATGCCACCGGGCTTGAGCACGGCTTTCAAACCAAGGACAAAATCGTTGATGTCCGGCACATGCGCTAGGACATTATTCCCGACCACGAGATCCGCCTGCTTGCCTTCGATACTCAGCCGTTTCCCAAGCCCCTCGCCAAAAAATTCCCTAAGAACAGGAATTCCTAGCTGTTCGGCTGCGGCTGCCGTGCTTTTGGTCGGCTCGATGCCCAGGCAAGGGATGCCTGCGGCGACAAAATTCTTAAGCAGATAACCATCATTCGACGCCACCTCAATCACGAAGCTCGACGAATCCAACCTGAGCTCCTGGAGCATGGTTTCGGCATAGCGGACGGCATGTGCTAGCCAACTGCTCGAAGTACTTGAAAAATAGGCGTAATCTGCGCGAAATAAATCTCCGGCCTGGGCATAGTCTTCGGTTTGAACCAACCAGCACTGGTCACAGACTTTGACTTTGAGCGGATAGTAGACCTCCGGCCGCTTCAAATCATCAACCGTGAGATACGCATTGGACGGCGGGGCGAAACCCAAGTCAAGAAATGTATGCTGCAACGGACTTCCGCAATGTCGGCAATTCATACTGGAATACCTTTGAAGGAGTCGGTTAATAATGGGTGCCCGGAATCTCGCTTCGAGAGCATTGCTATCGGTATTGGCCAAATGATGCCGAGCAATGAATCCGTTGGCTGCATCCCTCCCTCAAATTCGGCGGCATAGGGAGCGCTATGGCAATAGAGAAGTTCTACGTCGTCAGTCAGCGTTTGGAAACCATGGGCGAAGCCTTCGGGAATGAGCATGGCCTTGTTATTGGCGGAGGATAAAATTTCGCCATGCCACGAAAGAAATGTTGGCGATCCCTGCCGCAAATCGACTGCCACGTCGAAGATATCGCCACGCAGGCATGTCACCAGCTTCATTTCCGAATATGGCGGCTGCTGAAAATGCATGCCGCGCACAGTGCCGATCTTCGGTGTGATGGTATGGTTGATTTGCGCAATGGGCTTAGTCCAACCAGCCGAAGCCAACTCTTCCGCGCAGAACAACCGCGAGAAAGAGCCGCGACTATCACCCAAACGATGGCGCGTTATGAATTTTAGTCCCGCCAGGGGCAGATGCGTGATTATCATCCGTGTCATGACACAACCTCGAAGGCGACAATCTCCTGCTCACACAACAGATCAGCCCGCTCACCTTGTTGCTGGCGACGATACCAAGCCAATGTTCGCTGAACTGCTTCCGGCAACGGCCAACGGGGCCTGTACCCCAACATATTCCGCGCCTTGGCAATATCCAAAGCCAGGTAGCCGGCTTCGTGTGGACCTTCGGATCCATCACTATATTGCACACGCCCCTCCCCATAAGACGAAAGGGCCATTCCGATGACATCCTTTACGGTCGCGGACTCATGCGGCTCAGGACCGAAATTATACGCACCGGCAATCTCAGGTCGTGTCCAAAGCTGTTCCGCAAGCGCGAGATATCCGGCCAAAGGCTCCAGAACGTGCTGCCAAGGGCGGACCGACTGCGGACGGCGGACCACCAGGGTTTGACCGGACTGCCAGCAACGTACAGCGTCCGGAATAAGCCTGTCTTCTGACCAATCGCCACCGCCAATGACGTTGCCAGCTCGCGCACTGGCGACTGCTACGCCCTGTTGCCGCAGAAAGGCATCCCGATAACTGGCAATGACGATCTCGCTGGCGGCCTTACTCGCGCTATAGGGGTCATGCCCGCCAAGGGCATCACCTTCTCGGTACGGCCAAGGCCATTCATTGTTCTGATAGACCTTGTCCGTGGTAACCATGATCACGGCTTTGACCGTATCCAATCCACGGAGCGCATCCAGAACATTAGCCGAACCCATCACATTGGTTGCAAAAGTCATGACGGGTTCTCGGTAGCTGGGCCGAACCAATGATTGGGCTGCAAGGTGTAAAACTATTTCCGGTCGCGCGCGCGTTATTAGGCCATGAAGCTTTTCTCGGTCAGTGATGTCGCAAAAAAAACTTTCGCAATAGCGATCAATCCCTGCGAGCGAGAACAAGTTCGGCTCGGTTATCGGCGGCAAACTGATGCCAGTCACCCGTGCCCCCAGCTGATTGAGCCATAGAGTAAGCCAAGCTCCTTTGAAGCCCGTATGCCCGGTCAACAGGACGCGTTTACCGCGCCAAAATGGACGAGTCACGACCAGACCTTCCAAGGTGCTTTCCCAGAAGCCCAAAGCTCTTCCAGCATGATCTTCTCGCGTAACGTGTCCATCGGTTGCCAAAAACCACTATGCTCAAAAGCCATCAGTTGGCCCATGGATGCCAATTGATTGAGTGGCGCACCTTCCCAACCGCTCTGGTCATTTTCGATCAAGTCCAAGCATTGCGGTGAAAGCACAAAAAAACCTCCATTGATAAGCCCACCATCCCCACGAGGTTTTTCCGTAAACGCAGTAACTTGGCTGTCGAGCATTTGCAGCGCTCCATAACGACCGGGTGGCTGTACGGCTGTCACTGTGGCCCAACGACCATGTTGCCTGTGAAAATTAACTTGTTCTGCGACATTGATATCTGCAACGCCATCACCGTAAGTAAAACAGAATAATTCATCGTCCTTTACATAATCAGCAACACGACGAAGACGACCACCAGTCAATGTGTTCTCGCCAGTATCAACCAGCGTAACACGCCATGGTTCAGCATGTCGACAATGAACTTCCATTTCGTTTTTCTGCATATCAAAAGTAACATCAGACATATGCAAAAAATAATTCGCAAAATATTCTTTAATGATATACCCTTTATAACCACAGCAAATTACGAAATCATTAACACCATGGTATGAATATATCTTCATTATATGCCACAAAATTGGTTTTCCGCCTATTTCAATCATTGGTTTTGGTTTGAGATGCGTTTCTTCTGAGATACGTGTTCCGAGCCCACCAGCAAGAATGACTGCCTTCATAAATAAATATCCTTGAGTATAAAGATATCGTTTTTTTGCGGAACTC
>RZYD01000079.1 GCA_009930445.1 Bacteroidia bacterium
GGCCTGGCCAAACGGGTCCGGGCCAAAATCTTTCAGGCCTCGACCAGCGAGGTCTACGGCGACCCCTCCATGCACCCCCAACCAGAAACGTACTGGGGCAACGTCAATCCCATTGGCCTGCGCTCCTGCTACGACGAGGGCAAACGCTGCGCCGAATCCCTGTTTTTTTCCTACCACCGTCAACACGGTCTGCCCGTGCGCGTGGGACGTCTGTTCAACACCTATGGTCCGCGCATGCACCCCAACGACGGCCGAGTGGTCTCCAATTTCATCATGCAGGCCCTGCGGGGCAATCCCATCACCATCTACGGCGACGGCTCCCAGACCAGATCCTTTTGCTACGTGGACGATCTGATCAAACTCATGATTACGTTCATGGAAGACGAATCCGACTTCTGCGGACCGTTGAACATGGGCAACCCCGGAGATTTCACCATCCTGGAACTGGCGCGGCAGATCATCGAAATGACCCGTAGCCGATCGGACATCGTCTTCCAGCCCCTGCCCCAGGACGACCCCAAACAGCGCCGTCCGGACATCACCACGGCCAGGGAGCGCTACGGGTGGGAACCGACCATCCCTTTGCATCAAGGCCTTGAAGCGACCATTGCGTACTTTGACAATTTATTGCGCTCAGGAGAATTGTGAGCAGAGCAAAAATCCATTGCGATTTACTTTTCACAAAGCAGTACGGATATTCTTTCAAAAAAATCGGATACATCACATGTTAGAACTCAACAAAAATAGATTCTATTTTTTAAAAAAAATTTATTTCGCATGAAAAAGGCATACTAACATGTTTAACAATAAAAGCATCCTTATAACCGGCGGGACAGGATCATTCGGGCAGCACTTTGTTCGATTTTTATTCAATAAATATAATCCCAGACGTGTCGCAATTTATTCCAGAGATGAGCTTAAACAATTTGAGATGCAGCAAGAATTTAATAGTGCAGAAATGCGTTACTTCATCGGAGATGTTCGAGATCGTGAACGACTGACTATGGCCATGCGCGGTGTTGACTATGTAGTGCACGCAGCAGCAATGAAGCAGGTTCCTGCAGCGGAATACAACCCAATGGAATGCGTCAAAACAAACATTTATGGTGCCGAAAACGTAGTCCACGCAGCACTGGCACACAATGTGGAAAAGGTCATCGCTCTTTCCACGGATAAGGCCGCCAATCCAATCAACTTATACGGGGCCACAAAACTGTGTTCTGATAAAATTTTCACCGCAGCCAACAACCTTGCCGGAGCGCACCGAACAGTTTTCAGCGTTGTCCGCTACGGCAACGTGGTTGGGTCCAGGGGTTCGGTGGTGCCCTTTTTTAAAAAACTCATTGACGATGGCGCGGACCACTTGCCCATCACTCACGAACACATGACGAGATTCTGGATCACTTTGAGCGAAGGAGTTCATTTTGTACTGAAAAGCTTTCAACGAATGCATGGAGGAGAAATATTTGTTCCAAAAATTCCCTCAATACGCATAATCGATCTCGCCAAAGCCATGGCTCCGGAATTGCCGCACAAAATTATCGGCATCCGTCCCGGAGAAAAACTCCATGAAGTCATGTGCCCTAAAGACGACTCACATCTCACCATTGAATTCAATGATCACTTTGTAATTAAACCAGGAATAAAATTCTTTAGTTGCAATAGCGAGTTCACAACAAACGATCTCAACGAAAAAGGAAGACATGTAATGCCTGGCTTCGAGTACAATTCTGCCGAAAATCCGATATTTCTATCAATACCTGAAATTATAAAATACAACAATTCCAAAGAGATTTAGTAATGATTCCGTATGGGCATCAAAGCATCGATCAAAAAGATATATTTGCTATAATTGATGTGCTACGATCTGATTTTCTTACTCAGGGACCAAAGGTGCCCGAATTTGAACGCGCCGTATCCAATTATTGTTGCGCAAAATATGCTGCTGCAACCAATTCAGCCACTTCAGCCCTGCATATTGCATGTCTGGCCCTGGGTCTGGGCCCCGGCGACATTCTCTGGACCTCGCCGATTACTTTTGTAGCATCGGCCAATTGCGCTCTGTATTGCGGTGCCCGGATTGATTTTGTCGATATCGATCCGAAAACCTACAATATGAGTATCCAAGCCTTGCAAGCCAAGTTGGTGGAAGCGGAACAGGCTGGAACTCTGCCCAAAATCATCATCCCGGTTCATTTCTCAGGGCAGCCCTGCGAAATGGAAAAAATAGCTGATTTGGCCGACGAATACGGTTTTTCAATCATTGAAGATGCTTCCCACGCCATTGGGGCCCGCTATCATAACGAACTGGTCGGCGGTTGCCACTACAGTGACGTCACGATTTTCAGCTTTCATCCGGTCAAAATCATTACCACGGCCGAAGGAGGGATGGCGGTTACCAATATCCCGCATCTCGCCCATAAAATGCAGCTACTGCGAAACCACTGCATTACCCGTGATACCGACCAAATGACCCACCTTCCAGACGGCCCCTGGTATTACCAGCAAATCGGTTTGGGGTTCAACTACCGCATGACGGACATCCAGGCAGCCCTGGGTCTGAGCCAGCTCAGCAAGCTGGCTGCTTTCGTGAAGCGACGAAAATCACTGGCCAGACGTTATGACCGGCTGCTGGCCGATTTACCGATTACAAGACCTTACCAATATCCGGACAGTTCTTCTGCCTGGCATCTGTATACCATCCGTCTTGATCTGGAAAAAATATCCCTGACCCGCAGAAATGTATTTGAATATTTGAGAGAAAAGGGAATAGGCGTCAATGTGCATTATATTCCTGTTCATACTCAGCCATATTACCAGAAAATGGGATTTACGCTGGGTATGTTTCCTGAAGCGGAAAAATATTACCAGGAAACCCTGACTCTGCCCTTGTTTCCGGCTATGACTGAAGAAAACCAGAACTTGGTGGTGGAATCTCTAAAATCCGCACTCAAAGATCTACAGCCCGACAAAAACCCGTAACCCGAAGCCCGGAATCCAATTTACGATTTAGCTCTAGCGGCAACGGATAAAAAAATAAAATATGAACATAGCCATTATTCCAGCCCGAGGCGGAAGCAAACGCATCCCTCGCAAAAATATAAAAAACTTCTGCGGCCAGCCGATCATCGCCTACTCTATACAGGCCGCACAGAAATCCAATATTTTTGACCGGATCATTGTTTCCACGGATGATGAAGAAATAGCAAATGTTTCAAGGCAATATGGAGCCGAAGTTCCTTTTTTCCGCCCAACGAATCTTGCCGATGATCATACAGGAACATCTGCCGTAGTGAAGCACGCCATCAACTGGCTGAGAGATAATGATATTCCTGTTGAGATTATCTGCTGCCTGTATGCCACGGCTCCATTGATTCAAACCAAATTTCTTCGAAAAGGATATGAGCGGCTTCTTGTTTCCGACAAAAAATACGCATTCTCAGTGTCGAGCTTCTCCTTTCCCATCCAGCGTGCCGTCAGGATACGACCTGATGGAGCACTAGAGGCGTTTTATCCCGAGTGCATTCCCATGCGTTCACAGGATCTGGAGGAAGCCTTCCATGATGCCGGACAATTTTATTGGGGCAGGACACAGGCCTTTTTGGAAGGTATCCCGTTGTTTTCGCCAGCGGCAGTTCCTGTGGTGCTGCCTAGATACCTGGTTCAGGACATCGATACGCTGGAGGATTGGAAACGGGCAGAGCTGATGTATCGGGTGCTGCAGGAGGAAAAATCGTGCGGGTAGTCTTCCGGGCTGACGCCTCGATTCAGATCGGCACGGGCCACGCGATGCGGTGCCTGACCTTAGCTGATGCCTTAAGAGAGCGGGGATTCGAGACTGTGTTCATTTGCCGTAAACTTGACGGTTTTTCTGCCAAGATGGTTACCAATCGTAGACATGATCTCAGGTTGCTGCCTGCCCCAAAAAAAACGATCCAGGTTCTGCCGAACAATCCGGTCCATGCGCCGTGGCTGGGTGTCCCATGGGAACAGGATGCCGAGCAGACAAGCGACATCCTGCAATCACTTGGTTCAGTCGATTGGCTTGTGGTAGATCACTATGCCCTGGATTTCAGATGGGAAGGACGGCTGCGGTCGAGAGTTCAAAAAATTATGGTTGTCGATGATCTTGCTGACAGGAGGCATGACTGCGATCTGCTCGTTGACCAGACCCTGGCAGCATCCGAGGAACGCTATCGAAGTCTTGTCCATGAAGAATGTGACCTGCTACTTGGTCCTCGCTATGCCATGCTTCGACCTGAATTTGCTCAAAATCGAGATGCGGCTCTTGAAAAACGAAAACAGACAACCTCGATTCGCAAGATACTTGTCGCCATGGGTGGGACCGATCCTTTCAATGTTACTGAACGTTCCCTTCAGGGCATTGAACTGCTTGGCAACAAGGAGCTCGAGGTGACAGTCGTACTTGGATCATCTGCACCACATCTGAAGGCGATCACAGAAAAAGCACAGAAAAGTAAGTTGCGGATTTTTGTACTGACCGATGTTCAAGACATGGCTGAGATCATGGTTGATCATGATCTGTGTATAGGTAGTGGGGGGATGACTTCCTGGGAGCGGTGTGTGTTGGGATTACCATCTTTAACGATTACCTTGGCAGATAACCAGGAACCCGTTCTGCGCGAGCTGGACAGCCTCGGAGGAACAAAACATATTGGTACATTTGATTCTATCGAACCTGTTGATGTTCGTGATGGGATGTTAGAATTTTTTGAGAATATACCATCTTTTCATGGCATGGCTGTAACTGGACATGAGATTTGTGACGGCCGGGGGACTGGCCGAATTGTTTCTTCGATCTATGCTAGTTCTCTCTCACTTCGTCCTGCAACTTCGGATGATTGCCACATCTATTGGGAATGGGCAAATGATCCAACCGTTAGAGAGCAAGCATTTTCTCAAGAATTTATCCCTTACGCAAAGCATATTGTTTGGTTTCAAAATAAGTTATCTAATCCTGATTCTTTTCTTTTTGTATGGCTTCTAGGAAATAGAACGAAAATTGGACAAGTTCGTTTTGATTGCGAAAATTCTGAGGCACTTATTGATATAAGTATTGATAAAAAGTATCGCGGATATGGGTTGGGAAATGTAATTTTGATAAAAAGTATTTATCATATGCTTTTAATTCGTAAAGATATTAAATTCAAAGCATGTGTGTTAAAAAACAATATTGTATCTCAAAAAATTTTTACAGATATCGGATTTATTAAAAAAAACGAATCTATTTATAAAAATAATTTTAAATATTTTGACTATATAATGTAGTCTATAATTTTGAAATGAAATATATTATTGCATCTTCTAAGGACTGGGGGTTGTTGCCCACATTAAAAAAAATATTGCCAAGAGAGGGGCAGTGGTTCTTTGTTGAAGATAAAAAAGAATTAACTATAGAAAATATCAGAAGTATAGAACCAAGATATATATTTTTTCCACATTGGTCTTACATTATTCCAGAAGAAATTTATTCAAATTTTGAATGTGTCATTTTTCATATGACCGATGTGCCTTTTGGGAGAGGGGGGAGTCCCCTGCAAAATCTCATTTCGCGCGGTATTTATGAAACAAAATTGACTGCTTTGCGTTGTGTAAGAGAACTTGATGCGGGGCCTGTTTATACCAAAAGAGGCCTGACGTTATATGGTAATGCTGAAGAAATATATATACGAGCCAGCAAGCTGTCTTGGGAGATTATTAAGTGGATTGTTGAAACAGAGCCTATTCCGAAGAAGCAAATAGGAGAGCCTGTATTCTTTTCACGTAGAAAACCAAAAGACAGTAATATAAGTTGCTTAGAGAATATTGCGCAAGTTTTTGACTATATCAGGATGCTTGATGCCGAGGGCTATCCCCCTGCTTTTCTGATGACGGATTTTTTTAAAATCGAGTTTTCTCGTGCGTCTTTTAAGAATGGGCACGTGCTCGCAGATGTAAAAATTACTATGAGAGATGAAAATGAGAAGGACCAATAAGGTACTTGTTGTTGCTGCGCATGCTGATGACGAAGTACTAGGTTGCGGTGGAACCATTTCCCGTCATGTTGACGATGGTGATCAGGTGGCCATCCTTTTTCTAGCTGATGGGGAAGGGTCACGATTTGATGTGACGGAACAACACGAGAAAGAGAACTCATTTCGTGAACTCAGTGCAAGGACTGCTTCAAAGGTCCTTGGCGTTAATGATGTTTTTTTTGAACGTTTTCCTGACAATCGCATGGATTCAATAGACTTATTGGATGTAGTAAAAAAAATTGAATATTATATCGAAAGTATTTCTCCTGATACAGTTTATACACATCACTACGGCGACTTGAATCTTGATCACCGCTTGACACACCAAGCCGTAATGACTGCATGTCGACCCCAGCCAAATTTTTCGGTTTCTTCCATCTTATGTTTTGAGGTTCAGTCAAGTACAGAATGGCAAACACCATCTCAAAATACATACTTTATTCCAAATTGGTTTGTTAATATTACCAACTATGTAAAAACGAAACATAAAGCGTTGAGTCAATATGCCAATGAAATGCATAAGTTTCCCCACGCGCGTTCATTTGAAACAGTGGAATGTCTCAATAAATGGCGGGGATCATCCGTTGGAGTGGATGCAGCAGAGGCATTTTTTTTGGCAAGACATATCCTCAAATAAATCAGGTAAAATATTATGTGTATGATCAAGATAGGTAATAGAAAAATTGGTAAGGAAATCAAGCCGTTCATCATTGCCGAAATGTCCGGCAACCACAACCAGTCACTGGACCGTGCCTTGGAGATTGTCGAGGATGCCGCTTCTTCCGGAGCTCATGCTCTGAAGCTGCAGACGTACACCCCGGACACCATGACCCTCGATATCTCCGAGGGTGATTTTTTCATCACTGATCAAAAGAGCCTCTGGAAAGGGCGTTCCCTGTATGAACTTTATCAGGAAGCCCATACCCCTTGGGAATGGCACAAGCCGATTTTCGACAGGGCAAGGGAACTCGGGCTCATCGTGTTCAGTACGCCTTTCGACGATACCGCAGTGGACTTTCTCGAAGAACTTGATGTCCCCTGCTACAAGGTCGCTTCCTTCGAAAATACCGATCTTCCTTTGATTCGCAAGATCGCTTCCGCAGGCAAGCCCATGATCATCTCCACAGGAATGGCCACCGTTGCTGAGCTCGACGAAACGGTTCGCACGGCCAGAGAATCGGGCTGCAACGACATCATTCTGCTCAAATGTACCAGCACCTACCCGGCCTCTCCGGATACCACAAATATCCTGACAATCCCCCACATGCGCGACCTGTTCGGCTGCGAAGTCGGACTCTCCGACCATACCATGGGCCTCGGCGTATCCGTAGCTAGCGTGGCACTTGGCGCAACCGTCATCGAAAAGCACTTCACCCTCAACCGCGCCGACGGCGGTGTTGATTCCGCCTTTTCCCTAGAGCCGCCCGAGATGAAAGCCCTAGTGGAAGAAACAGAGCGGGCCTGGCAAGCACTTGGTCATATCCAGTACGACCCCACAGAACCGGAAAAAAAATCCATGATCTTTCGCAGATCGTTGTACATCACAAAAGATCTGCGGGCCGGGGAAATTTTGACAAATGAAAACGTCCGCTCCATCAGACCGGGGCATGGCTTGCCGCCCAAGTATTTGGATGTGATTCTGGGGAAAAAAGTGACCAGGGATATGAAAAGGGGCATGCCGGTGAGTTGGGATTATATCGGATGAATCTGTTGAAGTAACTATTCATTTCAAAAAAAGCTAGACATGGTTTTGCTCAAAAATTTGAAAAATCCGAACAGACCTTGAGGTGCGATTTTGTGGTATATTAATTGACTCGAAATAGGCCCTTAGATGCGATAATATTTTGCCAACGAGAAGCCGTGTGGTTCGAAAATCAAAACCTTGCAGATCGAATCCTCGAGGCAAAAATCTCTATTTTAAAACCTGGGTTACAGTCTTCTCAACATGACGAACACAGGCAGCCATAAAAAAAATGGTTTTTCGTCGTTTCGTGTGGGTAGAAGGTTGATGATTATATAAAAGCAGCGATCAATCAATGCACCAAATTCAAAGTTAACTTTTATGGGTATAGACAATGGCTAAAATAGTATTACTTACTTCATATGACGTAATTTGTCTTGGAATACGCGTTCTATCTTCTGTACTTAAAGATGAAGGACATGATGTAACTCTTATTTTTTTCAAAAAAGATAGTAATGCACCTATTGATCTTGAAAAAAGAAATCATTCGATGTATATACATTATCTTCCTGGAGAGATACAAGGATGCAATTATGATATTAATCCATACACAAATAAGGAAGAATCAATCCTAAGAAATTTGATAAAAGATATTTCTCCAGATATAATAGGATTGAGTACAAGAACATTCTGGCTGGATTTCGGTAAAGATTTAATGAATCAAATTCGACAGGATAATCCGAGAGCTATCACATTGGCTGGAGGCTATGGGCCATCAATTCAACCGGAAGAATTTGCTAAACAGGTTGACTATATCGTTTTCGGAGAAGGTGAAACCACCTTAAAAGAAATAGCAAATCTTGTAGATAAGAAAAATTTTGATGAAATAAAAGAAGTAAACAATATTGGAATGGAGGATAAAAAAGGTTCTTTACATATCAACTCCCCATACCCTCCCTTAAAAAAACTAGATGAAATTCCATTTCCGGAATGGGAAGACAAACAAAGTTATTACATAGAAAACAATCAATTGATAACAGATCCAGCTTTGATACGAAATATAAACTGGTATGACTTGTTTGGGTGTCGTGGTTGTCCTTCAAATTGTTCTTATTGCATGGCTGGACACTGGAATAAAATGTATAAACACTATGGAGATATCTATTTTCCTAAAATTCGCATACGATCCCCTGAAAACGTCATATCTGAATTAGTATATCAGAACTCGACTTTCGGGGTTAGCCATTAGCAGCTAACAACCTTTGTTCATTGAAAATATAATCGAAATTGCGCCCAGAACTGTGTATTCCGTCTCTGAAAG
>RZYD01000536.1 GCA_009930445.1 Bacteroidia bacterium
TTCACGGGCTTCTCGCTCTACAGCATAGATTTTCTGTATTTTCAACATTACCTGACCGGCTTTTTGGGCATCGTAGCTTAAGGCTTTTTCGAAATATCTTCGGGCATGAGCCATACAACCCACATGGGTAATTCCGGGTTGTCGGGCAAACCAGTCATATACGCTGTAACCATCAGTTTGAAGATATCCTTTGAAGTTTTCCAATAGTTTGGCCGGGCCTTCGCGACCACGGCCTTGCTGGTAATCATAAAAAACAGCGTTTTGTAGTGGTGCATTGTAAACCCAGTAATAACCCTGATGAGTTGTTCCTTTTTTGGTTTTGTCCAACACCCTGATAGGCGTTTCGTCAACCTGAAGGTAGCCCTGGCCAAGAACCTGACGTTTCAGGTTATCGTATAGGGGTTCGATCAGGTCGGCTATCTGGGTAGTCCAACTATCAATGGTGGAGGCTGTAAGGTTGATGCCTTCACGCCTGAAACGCTCTATCTGACGATAAAATGGAAGGTGATCAACAAATTTCTCTACAAATATATTGGATAAAAGCCCTGGCCCGGGAATACCTTTTTCTATAGGGCGACTGGGGAGTTCTCCTATCAAAATGCCATCGCCATTGGGCAGTGCATATTTATTGCGGATATACTTATTTAAAAAAAGCTTTCCGGGATCATATTCTAATTCTGTGGTTATTTCCTGCCCTATACAAACTAATCCTTCGGTGCTTTGTTCGGGCTGGATGTGAATCTCTACAACGGGTAAATGTGAAGGAAAATCAATACGACCCGGATGATTTCTCTTTTTGGCCTTTTCTCTGGTATAACTGATCGTTTCTGTTGCAGAAACGCTTTCTGTTGTTTGCTCAACTTCAAATGGCAAAGTGAGTTGATTTACAGCAGCATTTGATACAAATCGTTCACGCTTGGCACCATAGATTAATCGTCGTAGTTCTTTAAGTTGAAACTCAAGATATTTGTTTTTTTCTTCTAAAACGCAAATTTTCTCCTCTGATACCTGTATTTTATCTTCATAAACCCGGTTTGATTGTTCCAAAACCTGGATATGATTTTGAAGTTGTATAAGGAAAGTATCTGAGTTGTTTTGCATGATGCAAAAGTAAACAAATATTTTGAATTGACAATGCTTTCAGAGTATTTTTTTTCATCTTTTTTTTATGAATTTTCAATCGAAAAACGCTTTCTGATACGGATATTTTTCAGCGATATTCCTTCTAAAATAAGCATCAGTTTTTGACGGCTTATCTCTACCGAATTTGTTGCAGGATCAATATCAGGCATCTCGAAAGTTCCCCGCTCTAACCGTTTGTGCCATATAGCAAAACCAGTCTGATCCCAAACCAGCAGCTTTATAAGTGTTCGTGTGCGATTGATAAAAATGAAAATATCGCCTGAAAGAGGGTCTTGCATAAGCTTGTTTATCACCAACCCGCTTAGCCCGTCGAATCCTTTGCGCATATCAGCTGCCCCGGCATACAAGTACAGTCGGGCTTTGCCTGAAATTCCAAGTATCATTGCTGATGGCATTAAAATATCCTGATCACCAAGCCATCGCCAAGATCAATTTCAATACGAGGCCTGTCTGACAAATACTGACCCTGACCAAGTTCTACTCTTGCAAAACCCGCATCACCTTTATTACTCATCTTGTAACGCTTTACCCAATAACTAAATGTGGCAAGTTTGATGTTTTGCCCGGCACTAAATTGCTTTTGGCTCTTGCCGCTTTGCTGCCACTGCTCAACCAAATTAAACATCTCTAAAGTCCTGCTATCGTTCACCATAATCTTTTTGGCCGCAAAACTACACCAACTCTATACCCAAATCAATATGGATTGGTCGGAGGGATAC
>RZYD01000537.1 GCA_009930445.1 Bacteroidia bacterium
AAAAATTATTACTATGGAAACAATGAATTCTTTTCCGCTTATTGGCGACAAATTCCCTGAAATGCATGTGCAAACCACCCATGGAATGAAAAATCTTCCCGGCGACTATAAAGGGAAATGGGTTGTATTATTCTCACACCCCGGTGATTTTACTCCGGTCTGTACCACTGAATTTGTGAGTTTTGCCATGAAAAATGACAAATTTAAAGCGTTGAACGCCGAATTAATGGGATTGTCAATGGATCAGGTTTTTAGCCACATCAAATGGGATGAATGGATTAAAGACAATACCGGAGTCGAAATTCCTTTCCCAATTATTGCAGATGCTGCAGGCAGTGTAGCCGGACGTTTAGGCATGGTGCATCCCGGTAAAGGAGCCAACACGGTACGTGCGGTCTTTCTTATCGATCCTGACGGAATTATCCGGATCATTCTTTATTATCCGCAGGAAATTGGTCGCAATATGGACGAAATTTTACGTGCGCTTGAAGCCTTACAGGTTGCCGACAAACACAAAGTAGCCATACCTGCAAACTGGCCCAACAACGAACTGATTGGTAAACGCGTGATTATTCCGCCCGCAACAGATGTGGTTACCGCCAAAGAACGCCTCAAAGAATACGAATGCTACGATTGGTGGTTCTGTCATAAAGAACTTTAATTTGCGTTTGCATTTGTAATTGTATGTTAACGAATTTTACCCGGGGGTTTCCCCCGGTTTTTTTTTGCTTTTTCCCCAAATTTCCAAAATTTACAAGTCTTGCCTCTGGCCTTACACCCAGCTTTAAACGGGAATAATGGGTCAAAAATTATAACCGGTTTTTTACACGACAACCTTTTCTGTATTTTTATGGTCTTGTTAGAAAAAACTTTTAATTACTACAACTATAGAAGGTATGAAAAGAATTTATCTGTTAGCGGTTTTCATTTTGGCCGGTCTGGTATTGAAGGCTCAGGTACAACGCCGTGTATTTATCGAAGAAGCCACAAATGCTTCCTGTGCACCCTGTGCCTCGCAGAATCCGGCATTTGATGCCCTGTTGCAAGCCAATTCCGACAAAGTGGCGGTAGTAAAATACCATTGGTATTTCCCGGGAACCGACCCAATGCATGCACAAAACCCGGATGAAAATAATGGCCGTGTGGCGTACTATGGAATAAATGGCGTACCAACTGCAATAATTGATGGCGTAATTCCCTCCGGAAGCGGATTTGGATATCCGGGAGCTCCTTCAGGGTTTACCCAAACACTGATCAATCAGTATTATAATACGCCTGCTCCGGTTGAAATGCTGGTGTACGAAAATATTGATACCGAACAAAATCTATTGAATGCCTATGTATTAATCCATGCACTCGCACCAGTCACCGGAAATTTGCGCGTACAAACAGCCGTTGTTGAAAAGCATATTCATTTTAACTATGCGCCCGGAAGCAACGGGGAAAAAGATTTCTATGATGTGATGAAAAAAATGCTCCCTAACCATAACGGCACCCAGGTTGTTGCCATGGAAGCCGGTGATTACATTATGTTACATCAACAATGGGATTACAATGGATGGACGATTTACAACGAAGAAGAACTAAGTGTGATTAGCTGGTTACAAAATAACACATCAAAAACAGTCTATCAGTCGGCGATTGGGAATACTGAAATGTTTCAACCCCTATACAATACTGATGTTGAAATTGTGGAAGTAATCAATGTCCCGGATAAATCATGTACACCCAGCCTGCAACCAGGACTGCTTCTTCGGAATAACGGATCGGAGATCGTAACAGAAATGGAAATCCAGTATACGATGAATAATGGAACGCCTGCAGTATTTCTCTGGAGTGGAGCACTTGCTTTTACTGAAA
>RZYD01000538.1 GCA_009930445.1 Bacteroidia bacterium
TCCGATAATCGGGAAAAGGATTTTTTCCAGTTTACTGACGGCTCTTGGTGGTTTCATGCGGATTACCCGTTCTTTTTTTGAGGTAAGTAAACGCATGATTGGAGGTTGAATCACGGGTACGAGTGCCATATAGGAGTAGGCTGCAATGGCAATGGGTCCGATGAGGTTTTTCACGGTTGTGCCGTCGGGGAGCAGGTTAATTCCATTGGCTAGTTTTGATGACATAAAAATAGCCGTAGGGCCATCAGCCCCCCCGATAATTCCAATTGCACCTGCTTCCGGTGGGGCAAAACCCAGTGCGAGGGCACCCCAAAAAGTGATAAAAATCCCTATTTGAGCGGCTGCACCAAGAATCATGAGGCGTGGGTTCGAAATCAGGGAGCTGAAGTCTGTCATGGCTCCGATTCCTAAAAAGATCAGTGGGGGATAGATGCCCGAAGTTACCCCGAAATACAGGTAATTCATTACACTGCCTGATTCGTAGATGCCGAGCTTCAGGCCGGCATTTTCCATAAATGGAATATTTCCCAACAAAATGCCAAATCCAATCGGAATGAGCAGTAAGGGCTCATAATCGTATTTTATAGCCAGAAAGATGAAAAGCAATCCCACCAAAATCATAACCAGATGACCCGGTGTGGCATTTCTGAATCCGGTGTAGTTCCAGAATTTTTTAACCCCTTTTGTCGAAGCCTCCGAAAAATCATCGTCAAAACTCAGTTCGTTCCCCTGATTCTGCTGGTTTATGGAAACCGCAGTTTCTTCCACATCGGCCGCACGGGCTGATGGGGTACCGAAAAACGCTTGTCCGCAAAAAAGCAAAATACTGAAGATTGCCGTAACAATAACAAATTTTTTCATACTATACGTCCTATCCGATTTCAATTAATGTGTCGCCCTGCAGCACACTATCGCCAACAGAAATCTTTATTGACTTCACGATGCCGTCGTGTTCCGCCAAAACATCATTTTCCATTTTCATGGCTTCATAAACAAGCAGTTTTTGCCCTTTGGCTACCGCTTCGCCTTCTTTCACCAGCACCGACAAAATATTTCCGGGCAACGGAGCCTTAATCGTGTGGGCTCCGCTTCCTGCCGTTACCTGAACATTTGTTTTGCGGGTGGGTACAGCCGGGCGAGCCAGTGTGGGTGTTTTCGAAGTTGGAACGTTTCGGTGTATTTCTACATCATAACGGGTTCCGTTCACTTCAATTTTGGCGATATTCTCATCAAACGACTGGATCACCACATCGTAAGTATTACCGCTGATTGTGAAACTATATTTCTTCATTCCTGAAAAGCTATTTACGTTTATCAAAGTATGTATTCATTATTGCCGATTTTGTATTCCATGGCGAATACCTGTACGGAACTTTTTTGATGGTCAGTGTTTGACTTTCTTTATCATGCGTTTCATCTAAAAACAGGTGCAGCGCTATACTTATGGCTGCATTGACCTCGCCGGGAATGGAAAGGTCGCTGGAGTCACTGGCTTTTATTTTTCCTTCCCGCAACAAACGGGAACGAAGGTTAAAAGTAAGAATACGCGGCAACAGCCGATAGATATAACTTAAAAGTACCAGTGAACCAAAAACAATAAGGATTCCCACGATTCCTGCGGTAATGCTAAAACCGTTTATGTTTGTCCAATCCCAGCTGATGGCTAAAAAGAAAGAATTCATAGTGTGTTGATTTAGAGTGGGATATTTGAATGTTTTTTGGGGGGCAGCGTCTCTTTTTTTGTCGACAGCGTTTGCAGGGCGCGGATAATGCGGAAGCGCGTGTTTCTTGGCTCAATCACATCATCGATATAGCCGAATTTTGCTGCTTGATAAGGATTTGCGAAGAGTTCTTTGTAT
>RZYD01000539.1 GCA_009930445.1 Bacteroidia bacterium
GATGCAGCGAAGTTATGATAACCACTCATATCTTCTTTTGCGCAGAAATAGAGATAGTTATGTTTTTCTGGCTGCAGTACAGCCTCAATAGACGTTTTTGAGGGTACACAAATTGGCCCGGGAGGTAATCCTGCATATTTGTAGGTGTTGTAGGGATGGTCGGTTTTTGTGTGTGCCTTGAGTACCCGCCGTAGCTTGAAATCACCCACCGCGTATACTACCGTTGGATCCGCCTGAAGTTTAATGTTTTTCCGCAGTCGGTTAAGGTATACTCCGGCTATAACAGGTTTTTCGTCATTTTTTTGTGTTTCCTTTTCAATAATCGAGGCCAGCGTGATTACCTGCCATGGCGTGAGATTTTGTTTTCTGGCGAGTTCCCTGCGGCTTGCCCAGTAATTTTTTGCTTCTTTTTGCATGCGCTGAAGAAAAATTTCGGGTGTGGCAGTCCAGTAAAACTCGTAGGTGTCAGGAAGTAATACCGCCACCAGTGAATCGGGGTGGATGCCGGTTTTTATCAGCGCTGCTGTGTCATGAAAAAAATGGATAAAATCCATGGAGTCAGGCATGAGCTGCCATGCAAGTACCGCAGCCAGGTATTCCGGTGTCCGGATGCTGTTAAACGTAACTCTGACGGGGGTTTGATCGCCCGAAATCAGTCGGTTTATCAATTCATTATTCGAAACACCCCGTGCTATTTCATAATGGCCTGGTTCTATATTTTCTTTGTAGCCTTTTCTTTTCGCCAGATAATCAAAAATGGTTGCATTTCGCAGGGCCTCGTTTCTGTCCAGCTGTGCAAACACTGAATCGTAGGTATCGGTGTCGGAGAGATAGAGATGCAATGTTTCCTGCTGGTTTTTCATATTAACTGACGGCCCGAAAACGGCCTGATAGAAAAAAATGGCTGCTCCGCTTGCTAACAGAATCACACCGGTAGCTGTGATCAGAAGAATTTTTGTTTTTTTTCTCATCCTGCTGCGCGTAAAATTCTTTTTTTTGTCTGGTTCAGATTCGCTCTTTTTTTAGCAACTGAAGGATATATTCATTCTGCCATACCCCATCAATTTGCGTCCAGTCCCGTTTTAATCCGATGGTTTTGAATCCCTGCTTTTTAAATAGCTTTAAACTTTGTTCGTTGTTTTCCAGTATGTTGCAGAAAATCTGGTGGAGGTTGAGCGTGTTAAAAGCATAGTCGATCATCAGTTCGAGTGCTTCTTTTCCATAACCTTTTCCGCGTTCGTCTTCCGTGATAAGGATTCCGATTCCTGCCCTTCGGTTGGCTGGATCGAAGTCGAAAAGATCAACGCAGCCCACAGTAGCATTATCCTCTTTACTGTGATGGGTATCCACCATCAGACGGAGTTGTCGGGCAGCATAGATGTCTTGCTGAGCATTCATCACATACTGTTCCATCAGGTACTTACTGAAGGGGGCTTTGGTACTGCTCAAGTGCCAGATTTGCATATCATTTTCCCACAAATAGAGCCTTTCGGTATCTGCCGGTTCAACAGCGCGTAGAAGTACATTTTTTCCAATCATAAATAACGTATTATCGTGTAATTGATCCTTCGAAGACTTGAATGGCCGGGCCAATGAGTTGGATTTTCCGGTAATGGCCCTCTTCTTTGATAAAACTAACCTGAAGATCACCTCCGCGTGTTAAGATGGAAACAACGCCCTGAGTGAGCTGCATTTTTTCGGCATAGGCCAGGGCTGCAGCTGTAACTCCGGTTCCGCAGGAAAGCGTTTCCTCTTCTACTCCCCGTTCATAGGTTCGGACAAAAAGCTTTCCGTTCTTTTCTTCTGCAAAATTAATATTCAGCCCTTCTGGTGCAAATTGGGAAGAGAAACGAATTTT
>RZYD01000540.1 GCA_009930445.1 Bacteroidia bacterium
CGATTCGATGAAGAAACGAATATTTATTATACAAATATTCTCCAGCATGAAGGGGTGAAGGTGATCTCTTCCATCCCCGGATACAAAGTCCATAGTAAAATTTTACTCATTCGCCGTAAAGAAATGGGGAAAGACCAGTATTATGCGGTGTTAGGTACAGGAAATTTTAACGAAGCCACGGCCAAAGTTTATACCGATGTTATCCTCTTTACTGCTAATCAGGCAATTACTGCCGAGGTAAATAGGGTGTTTTACCTCTTTGAACAACGCTTTCTGCGCCCGGTTTTTCGCCATTTGATTGTTTCTCCTTTCCAGCATCGCGAATTTATCTGTAACGCCATTGATCATGAGATTGCCAACGCCCGGGCAGGCAATCCCGCCTGGGTAAAGGTAAAATTAAACAGCCTTGTGGATGAAAGAGTAGTTGAAAAAATCAGAGAAGGAGCCAGGGAAGGTGTTAAATTTCAGCTGCTTATACGGGGTATCTGCGTGATTATCCCAACAAGGAGAGAACAAAAAAATATCGCGATTATTTCCATTGTCGATCGCTTTCTTGAGCATTCCCGCCTTTTGCTTTTCTGTAATAACGGCCAGACAATGTGCTATATCTCTTCTGCCGATTGGATGAAACGGAACCTTGACCACCGGATCGAAGTTTCCTGTCCTGTTTTTGATCCCGGGCATATTCAAACCCTGCACGAAGTGTTTGATATCAGCTGGAACGATAATGTTAAAGCACGGGTACAGGATGGTTCCGGGAAGAATATTTACCGGAAAAGGGATGAGGCAACGGTGCATCGCTCGCAGTGGGAGTTGTACCATTATTTCGCACAAAAAAAATAATTGTAGTACTTTTATTTCCGGTTACGAAATTTATCTTTATGCTATTAGCTTCTGTAGATATTGGAACCAATGCAGTGCGGCTTTTATTCGCTACGGTGCATCATCGCGATGGCGTAATAGGCATCGAAAAGGATACCCTTTTACGGATTCCTGTTCGTTTGGGAAAGGATGTCTATTCCACCGGAAAAATATCTTCTGCTCGTTCGCGGGCTTTAGTGCAGACATTGAAAGCATTTCAAATGCTTATGGAGGTTCATAAACCGGAAAGTTTTAAAGCCTGTGCCACCGCTGCCATGCGGGAGGCGGTTAATGGCAAGCAAATTTTGAAAAAAATAAAAAAAGAAACCGGCATTTCGGTAGAGGTGATTAATGGAATCGAAGAGGCCCGTATTATCCGCAGCGTTACCCCGGTTCCAATTCAAAATAAGCATAAAAAAACCTTGTATATTGACGTGGGGGGCGGCAGTACAGAAATTTCTGTGGTCGAAAAAAATGGCGATATCACGGTAAATTCTTTTCCTGTCGGAACCCTGCGGATACTAGGCGGGAAAGTGGATGATGTGGAATGGAAAGTACTTAACAACTGGCTGAATCAGTTCAACGATAGTTTTGGCCACATACAGATGATCGCTTCGGGAGGAAACAGCAATAAACTTTTATCGTTATATGGCCGTAGTGAGGAAAATATTATTATCAGTACTAACCTGGAGTATGCTTTTCGTCAACTTTCCTCTTTGTCGGTGGAAGAACGTATGGAGGCCTTCAACCTGCGTCCCGACCGTGCCGATGTTATCCTTCCGGCTACTCAGATCTATCTCACAGTAATGCAAAAAATTGGCGCCGACTCCATGCTGGTGCCTAAAATGGGCCTGGCCGACGGTATTATTATGCAGATGTATAAAGAGAAAATGAACGTATAAAAAATCAGCTTCAATTCCTTCCGGCTGAAGCTGATAAAATGCCGTATCCGTGGTGCAGAAACAGCCTGGGATTTTGGTTTGTTGGCTCAGTATG
>RZYD01000541.1 GCA_009930445.1 Bacteroidia bacterium
CGCAAAAACCAGATGAAAAGCAATTATGATAACGGACTAATCAATGATGCCATTTACCGTCAGGAGGTAGCCTTTACGGAATTTCTGGAAAAATTCTCCTACCTGAATAAAAACCTCGAATCGTACACGCTGGCGCTACAGATGGGCAACCCGATGTACATCAGCCAAACCCTGTTCGATATTATCACCAACTACCGTGAAATGCTATCACTGAAACAGAACCGGGAGGTAGAATTCAACGGGTTAAGTGCCTACGATAATATTTTTAAACCGGAATATGAATCCATTCTGCGCAATGCCGGCGTTTACATGGAAAAAGACAGAAACCTTAAAAGTTGCCGTACCATTGCTGAAAACCTCTACAGGATGAATAGTGATGAAACATATTTTCTTGATGGTAACTTGCGGGAAAACTTTTTAAGCGCTTTTTATGCCATCGACCTGCCGGATGAAGCCTATATGCAGGCTTCGGTAGTGGGCAAAGAGATTCAGGCACAAATCAACATCATGGAGAACAAGCATTTCAGGGCTGTTTTTCTCCCACAGATTCATCGGTTAAAAAACATGGAACTGAATGATTCGGCGCTGCACTACCGCAATCATTTGCTGGAAAGCATTAACCATAGCAATTGCAAAGTTTGCAAAGATAAGGCCTTAGAAGAGATCAGGGCATTTGACGAAAGGTATAAAGCAGGACAAATTGCATTTGAAATGGCAACAAAAGACAGTCTGGTAAAAGCGGCCAACAGTGTTCTTTTTGCGCTTTTCAAAAAAGAAGAATGCCTCTCCAAAAATCTGGAAACCTACCGCGTCGATCCCCCTATCTGGTATTCCATGATTAAAGAGCAACATAATCAGCTCAAAGCACAACTCAGCCTTTTAGAAGTGGTACTATCCGCTTCAGGCGATATTACGGCTTCACATCCCAAAGACATTACTGATTATAATACCCATGTACAGCGATTGACTGATGAATTAAAACACGGATATTCAGACATTTGCAACAAATTGGATTCGCTTTGCAGGTGTCAAGGGGAAGAATAAAACAGGTAAAACATTTTTTTGGTGTAGTCAGGACGAATCCTTGAAGTAAAATTCTATATTTACTATTCAAAAAAAATCACCAATTGAAATACCATGCGAAGCCTGATTTTTGTTGTTGGAATACTTATTAGTTATTCTTTTTTTGCTCATTCACAAGGAATTGAAAGCGCCGGGGGTCCCTATCCTCCCCTGTCGTTAAGTCGCACCGATTCTGTTTTTTTATCCCTGATTCCACCGCTCACCATTCCGGAACTCTACCAGGGGGCAAATGCACCGGCTCTTCCCGGAGCACTGGATAATTCCATTCATCCCTACTTCCGGGGCGTTTTTCAACAAGAGCAATATAGTTGCGGTCAGGCCTCTTCCGTAGGATATGCCTTCACATACGAAATCAACAGGAGTCGAAATCTGCCGGCCAATGTGGATGAAAACCGCTATCCAACGCATTTTGCATGGAACTGGATGAATGGCGGAAACGGATGGTACGGCGCATCGTATTACCATACTTTTCAGCTCCTGCGCCGTGTAGGAACACCCACTGTGGAAACCTACGGCGGAATGGCAGCCGGTGGCCCTACCCTCTGGATGAATGGCTACGACAACTATTACGCCGCCATGCAAAACAGAATTCATAATGCATATGCCATAAATACGTCCACACCTGAAGGAATCACGTACCTGAAACACTGGTTACATGACCATATGGAGGGCGCTGAAATCGGGGGAGTCGCAAATTTTTATGCGAATCACCCCCAACTTTTCTCCTTGCCGGCCGGAACACCCCATGCCGGAAAAAAAGTAGCCATTGCCTT
>RZYD01000080.1 GCA_009930445.1 Bacteroidia bacterium
AAGGTTATGCAGTTTAATATGCAAAAGAATCAAATCAAAATAGCGGCTAAGAGCGACACCGTGGCTGAACGTCGTTACGATTTTACTAAACAGCGTTATCTCATCGGTACCATCGATATCACCGAATTGAACAGTGCAATGGCCGACAAGGACACCAAAAAGAAAGGGTATATCGCTGCGCTGCACAGTTACTGGTTAAATTATTATCAGATCAGAAAATTAACCCTTTTCGATTTTGAAAAGAAATCTCAGATTATGGCTGATTTTGATTCTTTTATTGAATAATCTCTGCTCCCGGAATACGGGGAATCATGAAAAAGGTGAGCCCTTTGTCTTGCTGTAAACATTTTTAATCCGATTCTGTTAAAATCATATATCTTTACACTATTAAAAATACAAATCATAAATTCAAAGTATGGCAGTTTTAGTTGGTAAAAAGGCTCCGCTTTTTGAAGCCGATGCCGTGGTTAACGGTGGTGAATTTGTTGAAAAGTTTAGTCTGGAACAATACCTGGGCAGAAAATACGTGATATTTTTCTTTTACCCGCTGGACTTTACCTTTGTCTGTCCCACCGAACTTATCGCTTTTCAGGATAAACTCAGTGAGTTTGAGGCACGAAATTGTGCTGTGGTCGGATGTTCTGTAGATTCAAAGTTTGCGCATTGGGCCTGGTTGAATACAGAACGTAGGCAGGGAGGAATAAAAGGGGTCACTTTCCCCATAGTTTCTGATATAGCCAAAACGATTGCGCAGAATTTTGATGTACTCGCCGGTGAATATGTTTTTAATACCGAAGATGAAGAAATTGACTTTGATGGCGAAGCTGTTGCCTATCGTGGATTGTTCCTTATTGATAAACAAGGGGTTGTGCGTCATCAGGTTGTAAACGATATTCCTTTGGGCCGAAGTGTGGATGAAGCCCTACGGATGGTTGAAGCCCTTCAGTGTTATGAAGATAATGGTGAGGTATGTCCTGCAAACTGGCATCCCGGGGATGAAACTATCCAGGAATCTCATGATAGTATTTCCAGCTATCTTGCGAAAAAATAGTATCCGAAGGCGGTAAAATCTAAAATTCTTCTGTCGGTTTTTATCGATCTGTTTTTTTTGACTCTTGCCAAATTGCTTCCATTTCTCCCAGTGTCATGGTATGCATGGGTTTATTCATTTTTTTTGCCTCTTCCTCCAGGTAAGTGAAGCGCCGGATGAATTTTTTGTTGGTATGCTCCAAAGCATCATCTGGATTCACCCCGATGAAACGGGCATAGTTGATTAGCGCAAATAGTAAATCACCAAATTCGTCTTCCACACGCTCCTTTTGCGCTCCATTCGATAATTCTGTCTTCAATTCCTGCATCTCCTCTTCCACCTTGGTCCATACCTGGGCGGTGTTTTCCCAGTCAAACCCTACGCCACTTGCCTTTTCCTGCATTCGATAGGCTTTTACCATCGCCGGAAGTGATTTGGGTACTCCGGAGAGTACTGATTTGCGCCCTTCCGTTAATTTTATTTTTTCCCAATTGTCTTTTACTGTTTTTTCATCCTGGGCAATTACATTACCAAAAATATGCGGATGCCTGCGGATGAGCTTTTCATTAATCCCTTCCAATACATCGGCAATATCAAATGCATTTTTCTCCTGGCCAATTTTTGCATAAAATACAAGGTGAAGCATAATATCGCCCAACTCCTTTTTTATCTCTTCCAGATTTTGCTCCAGAATGGCATCCGAAAGCTCATAAGTTTCTTCGATGGTTAAATATCTGAGGCTCTCCAGCGTTTGTTTTTTATCCCATGGACATTCTTTCCTTAATTTGTCTATTATATCGAGCAACGATTGAAATGCATTTATCCTTCTGTCCATTTTTTCTATTTTTTGGCAAAGGTAATCAATCACACATTAATTGCTATTTTTGCTACCGTATGGTGAAAGATAATAATAGTGGCAATTAAGAAGATTTATTCGTTGATAAAGGTTTTTATGCTTTTTTTTATCACAGTAACTTGCTTATTGTCAGTTAGTTATGCTCAGAGGCCGGCGCAAGAAAGAATTCCTGATAATTATTATCTGGAAATCCGCGGTGGATATGGTTTTATTATCCCGCATCATATCGAGTTATATGCGTTACAAACCCATTTTCTTAGTTCTGAATTCTCGGTTGGGTATCTTTCTTTTGGGAAGAGTCGCTGGGAGTACTTGTACCATTTTCCACGGGTAGGTCTTTCATTATGGTATTCAGGGTTTAATAACTCTGATTATATCGGCAAAGCCTTTGCCTTACATCCTTACATCAGTTTTCCCCTGACCGGAACCACCGATTCACGCTTATGCTTTCGGCTGGGCGTTGGTGTGGGCTACTTGACAAAACCTTATCATCCGGTGGAAAATTATAAAAATATTGCCATTGGATCGCATCTTAATGCAGCAATAAACCTGAAACTGGAGTACCAGAGGAAAATATCTGACCGGGTGTTTTTTAATGCTGCCGCTGATTTTCAGCATTTTAGTAATGGCTCAATGCGAACTCCGAATTTTGGGCTCAACAGCCCTGGCATTAGTGCAGGTTTTTTATACCACCCCCAACGTCCGAATCCTTTCCTTAAGCGAAAATTATTACCTGAGCTTTATGCATATGAGTTTGATGGTAAAAAATTTGCATATGCGGCATTTACTTTTTATGTTGGAATTAAAGATGAAAGTTTTCTTGCTAATGATCGCCTTTTTGCAAGTGCCATCGCCCTCGATGTGATGAAACCGGTGAGCTTTAAGCATAGTCTGGGCATTGGAATGGACATCACACGCTATACTCCTCTCCACCCGGATGCTCCGGTAATACCGCTCATGAAGTACGGAATCAATGGAGCCTGGCATATGAAATTATGGCTGGTTTCTTTCGATTTTAATATCGGTGTTGACTTATTTAAACCAAATACGATATATCTGGGAACGATGTACGAGAAGATGGCATTTAAATATCATTTTGAAAATGGCATGTTTACCTATTTTGGACTAAAAGCGAATTATGGCAGGGCTGATTTTATTACTTTCGGTATGGGATATGATTTAAAAATGATGTATTATTAAATGAATAAGATAATTCACCTTCTGATACCCGTTGTATTGGTTTTGCTGCTTTCGGGCTGCGAAAAACCACCACGTATGCTAAAACCGGCCGGACCAGATGCGCTGCAAATTCGCCAGTGCTCTCCCGCTTCTGTTTTGGTTTTGTATGATGCGATTGATGTCGTATTTTCCGATTCTGTTCCCCGGGGTGAAATATGGTTACGTGGTGGAATATATCTGCTCGATTGGGTGATCACTGAACATACCGGCGATAGTCTGGTAATCAGTAATGATAATAGGGGGAATTGGATACGGAGTTATGCAAAGATTCCGGAATTGAAGATGAATCCATCCGGAATTATTTCGGTGCAGTATTTTTCTGCCGGCACGCTTTCCTGTGAAAGTGCTGTTTACACCGATACCCTAACCGTCGATTTGCGGAAAGGTGGCGGATCGGTGTTTTTAACCGTGGAGGTAACCACCTTACGGTTGTCCAATTTAGGAGGTACCACCGATGTGCATATCGATGGGAATGCTTTTCTGTCCTATATTTTTAACTCGTGCTATGGCCCAATTTTCGCTGATGAATTGAACTGTCAGCAAGTTTATATGAATAATGATGGCTTTTCAGATGTCCATGCCCGTGCGCAGCGAATATTTGCATCGCAGATTAATAACAGTGGTAACGTTTATTATTATGGTACTCCGGAGCAGTTAACCTTAAATTGTTTTGGCTTAGGAAAGTATTACCATGTGCCCGATTAATAGGATAAGGCAAAAACGACCCTCTTTTTCGAGGGCTTTCCTGAATAAATGCACTGCCCCTCTTCATCGCCATCAAAAGGAATCAACCGGATTGTGGCTTTCGTTTCCTCTTTAATTTTTTGTTCCGTTTCCGCTGTTCCGTCCCAGTGTGCAAGAATAAAACCTTTTTTGTTTTCCAACATATCCTTAAATTCTTCCCAGGTATCTGCCTTAAAGGTATTTTGAGTTCTGAATGCCAGTGCTTTATCGAAGAGATTTTTTTGAATTTCGGCTAGTAAATATTCAATATTTTCCGTTATGCCCTCGATTGGGATTATTTCTTTTTCCAGGGTATCACGACGGGCAATTTCCACTGTGCCGTTTTCCAGGTCGCGGGGTCCGATTGCTAAGCGTATCGGCACACCTTTAAATTCATATTCATTAAATTTCCATCCTGGTTTATAGGTGTCGCGGTTATCGTATTTTACAGCGATACCCTTCTCACGCAGTTTATGGATAATGGGTTCGATTTTTTCGGAAATCTGAATTAATTGTTCTTCTTTTTTATAGATTGGAATAATCACGACTTGTATGGGAGCCAGCTTAGGAGGCAGAACCAATCCGTGATCGTCGGAGTGGGTCATGATTAAGGCTCCGATCAGACGTGTTGATACGCCCCAGGAAGTAGCCCATACATAGGTGAGTTTGTTTTCCTTGTTGAGGTATTGTACCCCGAATGCTTTTGCGAAATTTTGCCCAAGAAAGTGGGATGTTCCGGCCTGAAGTGCTTTGCCGTCCTGCATAAGCGCTTCGATACAATACGTGTCGAGGGCACCGGCAAAACGTTCGTTGGGTGATTTTACCCCTTTTAACACCGGCATGGCGAGCCAGTTTTCGGCAAATTCTGCATAAACATTCATCATTTGAATGGTTTCTTCAATGGCTTCCTGCTCTGTTGCATGGGCAGTATGTCCTTCCTGCCAAAGAAATTCTGCCGTTCTCAAAAATAACCGGGTACGCATTTCCCAACGCACCACATTCGCCCATTGGTTAATGAGCACGGGCAAGTCTCTGTATGATTGTATCCAATTTTTATAGGTGTCCCAGATAATAGTTTCCGACGTAGGCCTGACAATCAGCTCTTCTTCAAGTTTTGCCTCATCATCGACCACAATGCCATTTCCGTTCGGGTCTTTCTTCAAACGGTAATGGGTTACCACAGCACATTCTTTGGCAAAGCCTTCTACATGGTCTGCTTCGCGTGAAAAAAATGATTTCGGTATGAACAGGGGAAAATACGCATTGGAGTGCCCGGTGTCTTTAAACATTTTATCCAGCGCTGCCTGCATTTTTTCCCAAATTGCGTACCCATATGGTTTTATTACCATGCAACCCCGAACCGCTGAATTTTCAGCCAAATCAGCTTTTACAACCAACTCATTATACCATTGTGAGTAGTTTTCTTCCCGTGATGAAAAATCTTTTGCCATTTTTTAACTGTGGTATAGTATTTGTATCTTTCTGTCCGATCAGGACGTTGCAAAAGTAAAGAATAAATTTAGAATATCCCGATAGGTAAAAACATTCAATAATTAGGAGGAAAAACAATGAAAACTCTGGCGTTACTTATTACAATGATTACAGCTGTTTTTTTAACAGGCTGTTCCACAGGCTCCTACACGTCGGCCGGATATTATGACGACATTTATTATTCCGGGAAAACCAGTTCTGCTCCAAAAGCTGTTACAAATGATTACATTTCTGAGTATCAGTATCCCACTAAAGAGCAGCCGGAGGAATACATTCCGGAATCACAGGAAGTCAGCGCTGATTACTCCACAACCGAAACTTATTCCGATGAAAATGGAAGTACCTACATTACCAATAATAATTATTATGGTGATGGGTATGAATATGATGATTACTATGATTATGAATATTCCAGCCGTATCCGACGTTTCCATAATTCTATGTATTTCGACAATTATTACCATGATTTTTATACCAATATGTATTGGTATAACTATGACCCGTTTTACTGGGGTACCAGTATTTATTACGGTTATCCCTACAGTGGGATTATGATAGGTTATGGCTATCCCTCTTATCGTTACAGAAACTGGTACAGTCCCTGGGGCTATTACGGCTATGGATATAATTCATGGTATTATGGTTATTATTCTCCTTTTAGCTATTCACAGGGTTACAATAATGGTTTCTGGGATGGTTACTGGTATGGATATTATGACGGGCATTACAATAACCATTACTGGGATTATCCAAACAATTATTCTTCCGACAATTACTATGGCCGCCGCACGGATCGGGGCGGATCTGACGGAACGGTCAGCAATCCTACGGGTGGTTCTTCTGCCAGAGTAGAGGCTGCGACCGGTGGTTCTTCCATTACTCCCGGGGAAAAGAATAAAGTTACACCCACTCCGTCAGGTACATCAGGTCGTGTTGCTGCTGCTTCGGGTTCAGGAAGTCAGCGTTCAACCGATACCCCAAGTCTGAAGGCTACCAATACGCCCGAAACACCGGGAACCACTCCACGGGGAGGTGAGAACCGTACCAGTGGGGTGAGCCAATCCAATACAACCCGCACTCCTGGGGGCAATTTAAACAGTGGCGATGTTAATACTACCCGCACCGAAGGTGTGGAAGCCACTAAAGAAACGCCAACTCCCCGGCCTACACCGAATGCTTCAGGGAATGCCACAACTACTCCGCGTATTAATCCATCGGCAGGAAATACTACCCCCACAGTCCGTGAGCGGAATACTCCTGTAACGCAGCCCTCTTCAGGGAGTAATCCAGCCTCAAACTATACGCGCCCTAATACTACGTCGTATCGCAGTAACAGTACGATAAACCGTACAGCGACAACACGTACTGCTGTTCCATCACAGAATCAGCAATACAGTAAGCCGAGCAGCTATGAGCATCGGGGTAGTGCAGCCCCAAAGTCGTACAGTTCACCTACGTACAATCGGCCGAAATCCAGCAATGAGTATTCAAAACCCAATAGCCGGAATTCAGGAACGATATCTGCGCCTTCGCAGCCAAAACGGACGTATTCAACTCCGGAAAGAAGAACTACAGTGAGCCCTTCTTCACGTAATTCAGGTTCCTCTTCATCGCAAAGAAGTTTTTCCACGCCCTCATCCAATAGCCGGAATACCAGTGCACCTTCACGGAGCATCTCGCCATCCGGAAGTAGTGTGCGGTCAAGCTCACCCAGTATTTCAACGCCAAGATCTGCTCCATCGGTAAGTGCTCCTTCAAGCAATAGCTCACGCAGCTCCGGAACATCCACGCGAAGTAGTGGTTCTTCTTCAGGAAGAAGAAAATAGCAGTAGAGTGCGTTGGCATTTTATTAGGAAATTTTCTCAGATTTATGATAATCAATTGAATTAGAATTTTGAAATATGAAACCAATAGGTTTGCGATAAGCCACACCGCGGTATAGATTGCGAATCTGTAGTTTCCATTTGGCCTTAACTAAAAACTTTTACGAATGAAAAAGCTGATATTATTTACGGCATTATTTATTGGAAGTATATCGTTCCTCGTTGCTCAGACTGCAGAAGATGCCTTACGTTATTCGCGGCTAACTTTTGGTGGCACGGCACGAAGTATGGCAATGGCCGGTGCATTTGGTGCCTTGGGAGCCGATTTTTCAACCTTATCGACAAACCCGGCAGGGATTGGTGTTTATAATAAATCGATTGTGAGTTTTACGCCATCGGTGTACACTGGGAAAACTGTATCTGAATTTATGGGGGAAACAGCAAGCGATAATAAGTACAATTTTAATTTCGGAAATGCTGGTTTTGTTTTGGTTAGCGGATCCCGTGAAAATTCCCTGTTCAGAAATTTTCAGTTTGGATTTGGAATGAACCGTACCCAAAATTTCAATAATCGTATAATAACTGAAGGGTTTAATACACAAAGCTCTATTCGTCAAACCTGGACCGACTTTGCCAATAGGGATGGCTATTTAAATCCCTTTGATACTGAACTGGCAGTAAATAGCGGGCTGATTTTTTTGAATGGAGATACGGTTAATCCGGCGTATTTAAATGACAAAACCCATGGATTGCAGGAGGGATATGTTTATCAGCGTAAAAATGTGGTTACCGAAGGGGCCATGAATGAGATGGTATTTTCTGCCGGAACCAATATCGGTGATATTTTGTATGTGGGTGCAACTATCGGGTTGCCATACCTGAAGTACAACTCGTATTCGACGTTTACGGAAGCGGATGTCAGGGATAGTATTCCTTATTTTTCTTCGCTTGAGTTCTCAGAAAAGTTGCGTACCACAGGCTCGGGCTTTAATTTTAAGCTGGGATTTATTTTGAAGCCTGTTTATTGGCTGCGGATTGGGGGAGCTTTCCATACCCCTACTTTTTATAATGATATGTATGATGAATGGTCATCAGAAGTCTATTCTTATTTCGATAAAAATCAGCATGAAGTCGATGACAATTATGCTTCTTCGCCCGATGGCTATTACTCATATTCTCTTGAAACACCGATGCGTTTATTGGGAAGTGTGGCCGTAGTAATTGGTAAATATGGATTAATAAGTGCTGATTATGAGTATGTTGATTATTCCAGCGCGAAATTGCGAAGCGATGAGGATGATTTTTATTCGGTAAATAAAACCATAAGCTCTGATTATGTGGCCGGTCATAATCTGCATTTTGGTACAGAATGGGTGTTGGGCCAGGTTCGTGTGCGCGGTGGGTACGCTGTTTATGGAAGCCCTTATAAAAATCAGCTAAACAATGGAGGAGTGAGAGATTATTATTCGTTTGGTGTGGGCGTACGTGATCAGCATTTTTTTGCTGACCTTGGGTTTGTGTTTAGCCAATCGGAACGTGATTATTATATTTACAGCAGTGAGTATGTTGCTGCTGCAACCAATACTTTTACTTCTAATCAGGCATTGTTAACGCTGGGATTTCGGTTTTAGAAGAATTACTCTATAAAAAAATGCCGACAGAAATTGTTCCTGTCGGCATTTTTTTATGCAATGTTTGTCTATTTATTGAAACTGGCATCGACAGTATCGGTAATCATATCATCTACCAGAATTCGTCCGCAATATTCACAAACAATAATTTTTTTATGAATCCGGATGTCGAGTTGACGTTGTGGCGGTATTTT